>CAZSSI010000090.1:0-3871 GCA_964609345.1 uncultured Verrucomicrobiota bacterium
TGCTGGCCGGCGACGTTTCCGACGAGGAATCCGAAAAGCTGAATGAAGAAGTGGCTCTGTTGCAGGATAAGATTGATTCGCAGGATCTCTGGAGTCTGGAAAGTCAGGTTGAAATGGCGATGGACTCGCTTCGCCTGCCGCCGGGCGACAGTTCCGTCGAAAAACTTTCCGGCGGTGAAAAGCGCCGCGTCGCGCTCTGCCGTCTGCTGATTTCCAATCCCGACGTGCTACTGCTCGACGAGCCGACCAACCACCTCGACGCCGAATCGGTCGCGTGGCTCGAAGAATACTTGAAGCGCTACACCGGCACGATCGTCTGCATCACCCACGACCGCTACTTCCTGAACAACGTCACCGAATGGATTCTGGAACTCGATGCGGGCCGCGCCTTCCCGTACAAGGGAAACTACGAAGCGTGGCTCTCGCAGAAACAGGCCATGCTCGACGCGCAGAATAAACAGGCCGCTTCGCGTAGCAAACTGCTGGCACGCGAACTCGAATGGATTCGTACCAACCCCGTTGGCCGCCGCACCAAGAGCCGCGCCCGCATCCAGAACTATGAACAGCTCGCCAAGCAGGAAATCGATACGCGCGAAGACAGCGTCGAAATCCAGATTCCCTCCGGCGAACGGCTTGGCAATCTCGTCGTGCGCGCCGAAAACCTCTGCAAGAACTACGGCGAACGCGTCATTTTCGAAAACGTCAGCTTCGACCTTCCGCCCGGCGGCATCGTCGGCATCATCGGTGCCAACGGCGCCGGTAAAACCACGCTGTTCCGCATGATCACCGGACAGGAACAGCCGACGGACGGCAAACTCACCATCGGCCCGACGGTCAACGTTTCCTACGTCGACCAGAGCCGCGACTCACTCAACCCCGACAAAAACATCTACGAAGAAATCTGCCGCGGCAACGAATGGCTCGATCTCGGCGGCAAGCGCATGAACGGCCGCGCCTATTGCGGAAAGTTCAACTTCAAGGGGGCGGAACAGCAGAAAAAAGTCGGTATCCTCTCCGGTGGAGAGCGCAACCGCGTCCATCTGGCCAAACTGCTCCAGCGTGCAGGCAACCTGCTGCTGCTCGACGAACCGACCAACGACCTCGACGTCACAACGCTCCGCGCACTTGAAGAAGCGCTGCTCAGCTTCGGCGGATGCGCCGTCGTCGTCAGCCATGACCGCTGGTTCCTCGACCGTATCGCCACGCACATTCTGGCGTTTGAAGGCGACAGCAAAGTCACCTGGTTCGAAGGCAACTACGAAGCCTACCACGAACAGCGCCGCAAACTGCTCGGTGACGAAGCCGACAAACCGCACCGCATCAAATTCCGGCCAGTCAGCCACAAATAAAACGTTCCTCGCAAACCGTCAATCCATTGACGGAGAAACGGGATTGACCGCGTCCGCGCGGCGGGGCATGTTTTGGCATCACCGGAGAACGTTCATGGCAGTTTCAATTCAGCTTGAGAATCTGGTTAAATCCTTCGGCGCCATGCGGGCGGTAGATGATATAAGCCTAACCATCGAACCCGGCGAGTTGTTTTTTATGCTGGGCCCGTCCGGCTGCGGAAAAACCACGCTATTGCGCTGTATTGCGGGTTTTGCGGAACCCGACAGCGGAACGATTCTGATCGGCGAACGTGACATCACCCGGCTGCCGCCGCACCGGCGCGATACCGGCATGGTGTTTCAAAGCTACGCCCTGTGGCCGCACCTGAGCGTCGCCCGCAACGTGGCCTTTGGTCTGGAAATGCGCAAACTCGGCAAAGCGGAAATCGCCCGCCGCACGGACGAAGCGCTGGCGATGGTCAAAATGCAATCCTTCGCCGCCCGCAAGCCGGCCCAGCTTTCCGGCGGACAGCAACAGCGCGTTGCCTTGGCCCGCGCACTGGTGATTCATCCGCACTGCCTGCTGCTGGATGAGCCGCTTTCCAATCTGGACGCCCAGCTACGGCTGGAGATGCGCACGGAAATCCGCCGCATTTGCAAAGAGTCCGGAATCACCGCCATCTATGTCACCCACGACCAGAAGGAAGCGCTCTCCGTCGCCGACCGGCTGGCGGTGCTCCGCAACGGAAAAATCGAACAGTGCGGCGCGCCGCGCGAAGTCTATGCGCGGCCCGTCTCAATGTTCGCCGCCAGCTTCATCGGCGAAACCAATTTTATTTACGGAACGCTGGAAGGCAGCGAAGGCGGCCGCGCAAAAGTCCGTACAGCACTGGGGCTGTTCGTCTCCGAGGCCGTCGCGCCCGGACTGCGAACCGGCGACCGCGTAGCGCTCTCGTTGCGGCCGGAAGTTCTGCGGCTGGATGATCCGCCCGCCGGCGCGGTGAACCGCATTGCCGGTATGGTTCACGACACCATTTATCTCGGCGAAATGGCGCAGCACCAGCTCCGCGCAGAAGACGGAACCAACCTGAAGGTCTTTGACGTCAACCCCCGCATCATCGCCCGCGACACCGAAGAGCGCGCCGCCGTCTGGGTGGATCCCCGCGACACGGTCGTCCTGCCCGACGAAAGGAAGGCGGACGGGTTATGAAAAATTTCGCGGTGCTGCTCGCGGCGGTAGCGGTCATTGCACTGCCGCTTCTATTCCGGCAGAAACCGCTGGACGACGCCTGGCATTCCGGCGATCCGGAACTGGTCATCATCACGCCCCACAACGAAGCCATCCGCTACGAGTTCGGACGGGCCTTCAGCCGCTGGCACGCCGAACGGTTCGGACGTCCGGTAAAGATCGACTGGCGGGCGATCGGCGGCACCACCGAAATTGCGCGCTATATGGAAAGCGAAACACAATCCGCTTTCCGCAGCTGGTGGGAACGGCAGAACAAGGATTGGCCGCGCGGCGGAACCTTTGCGATCACCGATCACCGATTCCAAAGCAAAGACCCCGCGCTCGTTGCAATCCGGCAGACACTGCTCTCCACCGATAATCCCGCCGCGTTCAGCACCGGCATTGATCTGTTTTTCGGCGGCGGCGAATATGACCACTCCCGCGCCTTCGCCAAAGGACTCACCGTCGCACCGTGGCCGCAGGGAATTCCGAAAGAACTCATCCAGACGGCGGACGGAACCGAGCTGATTCCTGAACGGCTGGGCGGCGAACTCTGGCGGACCGAAGGCTTTGTCGGAACCGCTCTGGGGACGTTCGGTATTGTGTACAACAGCGACCGGCTCGCCGGTCTGGGCATCGCGCCGCCTGCGGTCTGGAGCGACCTTGCCAATCCGGTCTATCACCGCCAGATCGGCGTGGCCGATCCAACCAAAAGCGGCAGTATCGCCAAAGCGTTTGAAATGATCATTCACCAGCAGATCAACCGGGAGGTCGAGGCAGCAGGATTTTCTGCAAAAACCGAAACGACTTCCGGCGCGAAAGATCCTGCCTATACCGCCGCCATCGAACGCGGCTGGGTAAACGGCATCAACCTCGTCCGGTTGATTGGCGCCAACGCACGCTACTTCACCGACAGCGCCGGCAAAGTGCCGATTGACGTCAGCACCGGCGACGCCGCCGCCGGAGTGGCGATTGACTTTTACGGCCGCTATCAGGCCGAAACCAGCCGCAACCCCGCCACCGGCGAAGAATGCATGCACTACGTCACGCCCATTGGCGGATCAAGTGTTAGCTGCGATCCGATCAGCCTTGTGCGGGGCGCACCGCACCGCGAACTAGCCGTACGCTTCATCGAGTTCACCGTCAGCGAAGCCGGACAAAAACTCTGGAACTACCGACCCGGCACGCCGGGCGGACCGGAAAAATTTGCGCTGCGCCGCCTGCCGATCCGCCGCGATTTTTATCCGTCGGATCGTCCGGAAATTCAGGCCCGCTACGAAGCGCACCGATCTTACACCTCCGACGATCTGGGCAG
>CAZSSI010000090.1:3971-5642 GCA_964609345.1 uncultured Verrucomicrobiota bacterium
CGGTTCAACTCCGCCAACCGCATGGATTATATGCGGGAATGGGTTTTGTTTTTCCGTGCGCAGTATCGCGAAGCCCGCCGTCTGGCGGAAGGAGGCCGCCATGCGTAAGCCTACCGCACGGATTGTTTTTTCGCTGACGCTGATTGTTCTCGCCGTCGGATTCCTCTTCCCGCTTTGGCTGGCGGTGCGCAACGGCTTTGTTTCGCCCGACGGCCAGTTCACGCTGCGTTATTTGACCGGCGTGTTCCGTAATCCCGTTTACCTCGAAGGACTCCTGAACAGTTTGCGGATTGCGGCGGGAACCACCTTGCTGGCCACGCTGTTCGCCTTGCCGCCCGCCTGGCTCTCCAGCCGGTACTCGTTCGCCGGTAAAACCGGACTTAACGCCCTGATCCTGGTGCCGATGATCCTGCCGCCTTTCGTCGGCGCAATCGGATTCCAGCAGATTCTCGGACAATACGGCGCACTCAACGCCCTGCTGGGACTCAACATCGACTGGCTGGGCCGGGGGCAATGGGCTGGCGTCATCCTGCTTCAGTCTCTGTCGCTCTTCCCCGTCATGTATTTAAACATCACCGCCGCATTGGCGAACATCGACCCCGCCATGGATGAAGCGGCGCAAAACCTCGGAGCCTCCGGCTTCGCCCGCTTCCGGCGAATCACTCTGCCGCTGATGATGCCCGGTCTCTTCGCGGGCGGAACCATCGTTTTCATCTGGGCTTTCACCGAACTCGGCACCCCGCTGATTATGAACTATACCCGCGTCGCTTCGGTGCAGGTCTATGACGCGCTCAAGGAAATCGGCGGCAATCCGTTCCCCTTCGCGCTGGTCTTCGTCATGCTCGCTGTCAGCGCCGGACTTTACTTCCTGAGCAAACTCCTCGTCGGCGGACGCACCTATACGCTGCCCGGAAAAACCGCGACTGCGTTTCAGGCCGTCCGCCTTGCCGGCGGATGCGCATGGCTCGTCCGCCTGCCGTTCCTGTTACTGATCATGCTGGCGCTGCTGCCGCATTTCGGGGTGATTCTCACCAGCTTCACCGCGCCCGGCGGCTGGTATCACACGGTTCTGCCGCAAGCGTTCACCGCCGGAAACTACTCCGAGGCGCTGGGCCACGGCATCACGGTCAGCAGCATTCGCAACAGCCTCGGCTTCTCGCTGCTCGCGATGATCTTTACCCTCGTGTTCGGTATCGGCATCGCCTTTGTCACCGTGCGCTCCAACCTGCGCTTCCGAAATCTGCTCGACGGACTCGCGATGCTGCCTCTCGCCGTTCCCGGGCTCGTCATGGCGTCGGGTTATCTGGCTCTGAGTTCCCTGCTTTCCAATCTGGAAACCGTACGCAACTCGCCTGCACTGCTGAATCTCTTCGACGTTAAAACCAACCCCACGCTTTTTCTGGTGCTGGCCTACGGCATCCGCCGCCTGCCCTACATGGTGCGCTCCGCCGCCGCCGGACTTCAGCAGACCAGCGCTGAACTGGAAGAATCCGCCGCCAACCTCGGCGCTTCGCCGGGCGTCAGCCTGCGCCGCATCACTCTACCGCTGATCACCGCGCACCTCATCGCCGGAGCGCTGCTGACCTTTTCGTTCAGTATGCTCGAAGTTTCCGACAGCCTGATGCTCGCCCAGCGCGAAGAGTTTTATCCCATCACCAAAACCATCTACGA
>CAZSSI010000091.1:0-5627 GCA_964609345.1 uncultured Verrucomicrobiota bacterium
TCCGGTATCATCAGCACACCTAGAGTTCTTTCCAGCCTTTTTCTCCGGCAAAGATTTCGCCGTTCCCGCGCGGCAGGCCGGGCATCTGGGTGGCAGCATCACGGATGCGGTCATCATATTCTACCCGCATGGCATAATGCCGTAGTCCGGGAACTATCAGTCGCCCGCGCCGGTCGTATGTGCCATTTATCTGATCCGGCGTCAGCGGCGTGCCGTTGGGGGCATTTCCCGCATCTTCCCAGCGTCTGTCTGTCTGGTCATAGACTGCCGCATGGGGAAGTCCATCAGCACCTGTGTACCAGTCGCGTAACACGACCACCTGATTGACGGCCATATAGTTACCAAAGACCTTAAAGCCGCTGGTGGGCTCTTCCTGTCCTCCGCTATTGGCGGACGTGTTGTAATAAAAATTGTTACCGGCAAACATGAAGGCATCCACCGTATAGAGAGTGCCGAATTCGGGGTCGCCGAAATAAACATTTCCACCGGAACCTGAGATGAGAGTGCCGTTGGCATCATATTTACCGAGCGCCACCAGCGCCAGCAGGTCAGGCGGATTGCCGCTTACATCTGTCAGCCCCTTATTTTTATATGCCAGGTTATCGCTGACGTGGATATCCGCAGTGGCGACAATCGTTGCCGTGCCGTCCACCTGGAATCCGTACGTCGAATGATTATTAAACCAGACGTGGCCATCCACATAATAAACCTTGTTGGCGCCCAGGTTCAGCGGAGTCACGCCGGTCGTCGGGGTTCCGGCACTGCCTATGCTTGATGGCTCAAAATAAAAGTCGTCCACGCCCGGAGTCGAAGCGTTTTCCGCTGAACGGTCGGAGGGGTTTTTGACCACCACGTTGCGAAGCTCATTATAAAATGGACTCGTTGATGGAAGGCGTCCTGAGGTGATGCCCGCATCGTTGAATATCTTTGCGATGCTATAGTTATTATTGTTGGTATAATCCATGGCAGGCAGATTCGGCGGGGGATTGTACGGCACATTTTGATTCCGGCTGCCGGAGATGCTGGCACTGCCGTTGAGGGTGCTCGTACCGGTGGTGTTCAGGTCGCCAGTCAGGGAATAGCGATTGGGATTATTCGGCGGGAGAATTTTACTAGATTCGTCCAGATACGCATTGCCGTTGATATACACATCGCCGTAAATGCTGTCGATACCACTGGAACCACTACCGGGCGGTGTGGCCGCACCGGTGCCGCGCAACTGAAAATACCACGTGTTAGAAGTGTAGTTGCCTGCATAGATCGCGTGTTCAAATGGTCGGGCCAGATAGGCCAAATCAATGCGAATGCGGCGGGTCACAACATTTGTGCCGCCCAATAAAACGGTTCCGATGGAAATGCGCCGGTTGGTATCGGCAGGATCACGGATCACCTGATATGTTCCCGGCACGTTGGTTCCCACCGCTGTTGTGGATAATACTCCTTGGTTGCCAGCGGCACCCGCGTACAGATCAGCGATGCAATTCTGCCGCCCGGCTTCGGCCAGCCAGAAAGCTTGCGTGCTGCGAAGTTGATAGGCCGTTTCCTGCGCTCCGTTTTGACCCAATTGAAGCAGAGCGGCGACCAGCAGACCAAAGGCCACCAGAACGACCATCACCAGCGGGAGAATTCCGCCCGCCCGGTTTAATCGGCTTTTCAGATTCGGTTTCATAATCAGCTCCTCTCTAATTCCGTGCCGCAATGAAAGTGCTGTTGGTTACCAAAAGAGTTCCATCGGCACTGACCAACACCAGATTCAGCAGAACTCCGTTGGTTTGTATCAGCGGGTTGAAAACTCTGACACCTCGAGGGATCACCGGCCCCTGAGGAACATTGCTGATGGAGTATGTTAAGTTGCTGGCGGTGGCACTCCGGGTAAAGGCGGTCACGTTTGGGCGGACAGCATTGGTCCTTAACGTCAGACTGGTACTGGTACTGGTACTATTCGTGGAGATACCACTATAAGAAGAACTTCTGATTTCCTTGGCCATGAGCTGCACCGCGAAGGCGGCGTCGCGCCGGAGGCGGGCATAGTTATTATCTGTGCTCCACGAACGGTAGGCCATGAAAAGAATCGTTGCGACAATCAGCGCCAAAATGGAGGCCCCGACCATCGCGATCATCAGCTCGACCAGCGTAAAGCCGTTTTGGTTTCTGTACATTTTCATGTAAGACCTCGCTTAATTCACATTGTATCGAAAGGTTTCGAGCACGACTGGCTTTTCCCCGCCAGGATAGTTAGCTGAAACCGCAATCCGTTTGTAGGCCGCGCTTCCGCTTCCTAGAACCGTCACAGAGGTGACCACGTTTGTGATCTTACGTCCGTTCACAGAGTAGCGGTCGCCAGGATTTGTGGTTCGGTTTGAAATCGCGCCGTATGATTGAGAAAATACCCGCTCCATCTCATCGGTTCCGGCATGTACCGCCTCTTGTTTATGAATGCTGGAGACCGCCAGCAAACGGGGATAAAACAGCGCGTTGACTACAACAACGGCCATAATCCCCAGAATCGCGGCACCTAAGAGTACTTCCACCAGCGTCATCCCGCTCCGGTTTTTTGCATGGACAAGCCGTCCTTCCCGCTTCGCCAAGGCTTCGCAGGACAAGCTGACCTTCCCGCTTCGCCAAGGCTTCGCAGGACAAGCTGTCCTCAGTTCGACGGTGCTCACCGCAGGCCGTCGCCCGTCCTCGGTTCGACGGTGCTCATCGCAGGCTGTCATCCGTCCTCTGATCTCTGAGTTGTTCATGGCTACTGTGCTCCCGGGTAAGCGTGATTTCTTTTTGAACCCCGTCCGCATTCTTCAGAATAATCGTTTGCGGGAATATTTCCTGAATCGTGTATCCCCCGACGGTGTCACCGATTTTGTACGTCCGGTTTTCAATGATCACCAGTGGTCTTTCTGTGTTCCAGGAGATCCCTTGAAGGGTAATCTTCCGTTCGTTTTCGCCCGGCGACGGATCCGCCGCAGTTTCCGGACGGATATCCACCGCCGCTACGGTTCCTGTATCATTCCGCTCCATTTTCTTCTGAACGGAATGGATATTCTCGCTTAGTTGCCGGACGACCTTGGCGTACTGCTCTGTAAACCGTGTGCTGTTCACCAGATTCTGACGTTTCATTTCCTGCAAGCCCATGAAACCTGCCAGCAGGAGCAGAACGATGGCGGATATCACAACAACTAGATTTCGCAGAGACGTTTTCATAAGCGGCCTCCTTCGCCTGCACTATAAATTTTACTCAGCGTCGTCTCTAATAGCAGCATATTCAGACTTTCATCGTAACGCGTCAGCGCAATCCGCTCTTCATAAATGGAAGGATCATTCATTTTGACCGCATGAAGAAATGCGATCAGACTGCCAGGCGAGCCGATTCCCTCAAGATTTACAGCAATCTTTGGCGCGGGCTGTATTTGATTTCGGTCCTGCACCAGATGGATGGAGGTGATCTTGAATCCAGTCGTATCCGCAGCCGTCCCAAGCGTTTTTAAATACACATCTTCAATCGAAGCAGAGTCCGCCGTATTGACTTCATACGCTTTTATAAATTCATCAAACTGCGCGTTCTCTTTGATCATTTCAGGAATTAACCGGTTCAGCGATTGGTTACGCAGACAGGAAACCTGCTGATGGTTGAAAAAGGTGCGCGAACCCAGCTCCACAACGGCAATGGCCAGCAACGGGAAAACCAGCCAAAATGCCAGTACCCTCCTACTTCGAATAAAAACCGTGCTGTCCATGTCTAATCCTCTCTGAAAACCGCTTTATATTTTAAAATTGAACCAACCTTGCTGCCAATATTACCCCGCTCCGTTGTCGTCGGTACAATTGCGACAAACTCCCGTGACAATGCCGGATTTCTCCTCCATTTAAGCAGAGAAGTTGATATGTCCGCACTGGTTCCGTTCACTTCCTCCGGAACCATGATACTGAATTCGAGCGACGGTTTTCCCCCGTCCTTTCCCTGCTGTTCAAATGAAAGCGTGCTGATCTGCATCGAACCGGACAGCATGCTGAGTAACGGAAGCACTGAATAGGTGGTTGTCGGCAACGCGGCCTTGATTGCAGATGTCTGATCGGATTTTTTCTGCAACGTTCCTTTAAGCAGGTCGGCATACGCCAGCATGCTCGATTGCTCCGGATATTGAAGGAAGAACTGCTGCTGCACGGTCTGTGCCTGACGCCTTAACTCAAGACCCTGCTGGATTTTGCAGGTTCCCCGATTGGCCTCCACGGCCAGAAGAATTCCGGACAGCAGGAGGTATCCCAGCATAGCCAGATAAATCACCCGGCGCTGCCGGGCGTCCCATACAAATTTTCGCGCTAGATTGATGTTATCCATTTTTAGGCATCCTGAGTCCCAGTCCGAGTCCTATCGCCAGATTGACGTTGGATGATATCCCGGAAAACTCCTTTTGTACAACCGGAGCAAGCCGTGGATCAGACAGATAATCCATTACATTAACCGGCATGGACGTTGATTCGGCCAGCCGGTCTCCCAACGTCGGCAGATCCGGCATCTGCCCTGCCAAAAGAATTTTTTGAATCGGCTCCTGCCCGATCTTCAGATGGTAGTAGAGCAAGGCATCTTTAATATTTTCCAGCAGGTATCCCAGATTGCCTGCCCAGCCATCTTTGACGGAGAACAGAGTCCGGGGATAGATTTTACCGTCCGCCAGCATGACAATATCCGCAGTCCGTTCCGACAGACTGATCAAACACGTCGAAGGCTGATCCGCTTCAGGGGTCATAAACTGATAGAGATTAACCAATGCAGAATAGCTCACTTCCATATTCACCGGATACACTCCACCCTCCCGCAACAGGTTGATCTGCTGTTGCACCTGCGAACGGGGTGCGGCAATCAACACGCCGGAAATCTCCTTCAAGGCGGCATTACTTTTATTTGTCTCGCGGTCGCTCAGAACCCATTCCGCAACGACCTGATCGGGAGGCAGCTGAAGCGTCTCTTCCGCTTCCAGAGACAGCACATGGGGCAGCTCTTCCAGCGTCAGGTTGTTATAAGAAAAATGACGCACAATTTTAGAATGACTGTGCAGGCTGGTGCATACGGTGTGGGTAGGAAACTTGCGCCGTTTCCAGAGATTCCGGATTTGTTGTGAAACCAATCGATCCGGACTGTCCGGAGCAATCTCCTCGATCGCCAATTGATCCAGAATCAGTCCCTGCGAGGTGCGAACAAAGTGGGTGGCAATCATCCGTTCGTGATTGATATCCAGACCCATCGCGTCTTCGCCCTCAAACTTTATTTCTTTCTGCAATTTCATGAACTGATTCTCTTCCCGCTTACTCTCTTAAACACCCGCTTCCGCCCCCGAATGCCGGGGGCGGGCGGTTTTTCACTGCTACGTCTGGTTTACGGCTTGATGATACCCTTTGTCACCATGGTGCCACCCCATGTCTGGCCACCTGTGTTGCCCTGAGTCAGTGTTATGGTCTCACCGTTCAAGTCGCCAGCAGTAGAACCGGCTGTTATTGTCAATACGTAACTCCCGAGGCCGCCGCCGCTTGACAATACTGGGACGGGAAAATACTTCCCGCGGGCCAGTTCTTCCTGGGTAAGTGTCGGCAGAGCGGCAATATTCGCCGGGAAGCTGCCATTTTCCGCATAA
>CAZSSI010000092.1:0-5602 GCA_964609345.1 uncultured Verrucomicrobiota bacterium
CTGAAAGAAGGTTTTGTTTACGCTTTCGGGTTTCCGCCGATCCGCTCGTTGCTGCTGCTGGTGGCGCTGGTTAGCCTCGCCGGCGCGGCGTACGCCCAGCTGCTGCCGGTCTTTGTTCAGCAGATTCTGCACGGCGGGCCGCAGATGCAAGGGCTGCTGGCTTCCTCAACGGGGTTCGGCGCGCTGATCGGCGTCGCGCTTCTTGCCATGCGCCGCAACATCCGCAACCTCCATGTATGGATCGCTTGGGCGCCGGTCGTTTTTGGGCTCGGTCTGATCGGCATGGGCCTGTCCACATCATTCTGGCTGACGCTGGCGGTAATGCCAGTGGTCGGCTTCGGCCTGATTATCCAGATGGCCGCGACGAACACGGTTATTCAAACCATCGTGGATGACGACAAGCGAGGCCGCGTGATGAGTTTTTATTCCATGGCATTCATGGGTACCGTTCCGCTCGGCAGTCTGCTGGCCGGCTCGCTCGTTCATTTGATCGGCGCGCCGGCGACCGTTATCGCAGGCGGCGTCTGTTGTATGGCCGGTGCAGGCGTTTTTGCCGCGAGACTGAAAAATCTGCGCCAGCTGATTCGCCCGATCTACATCCAGAAAGGCGTCATTCCGGAAGTGGCGAACGGCCTGCAATCGGCGTCCGGCGCGACTCAGCCGTAAAAAATCAGTCCGCCGCCGCTATTGCCCGCAGCACTTTTTAAATTTCTTCCCGCTGCCGCACGGACACGGATCGTTGCGGCCGATTTCCGGACCCATATTCCGGATCGGCTGCGGCGCGGGTACGGAGGCCGGAGGTGCGCCGTGACCGAGCTGGGCCGCCGACTGTTTTGCCAAAGCCATCGCCGAAGGCTGATCCTGCTGGGCGCGGTTGCTCACCATCATTTTGTTGAGCGATTGCCAGAAGCTTTGCAGGGCCTCCATCGAAGAGCCGGTCCGGAAAACGTTCTGCCCGATTTCACGTTTAATCCGATCCATCAGGTCGCCGAAAAGATTGAACGCTTCGCGCTTATATTCAACCAGCGGATCGCGCTGGCCGTAGGCGCGCAGGCCGATGCCTTCGCGCAGGCTGTCCATGTTGCGCAAGTATTCCTGCCAGTGTTCGTCCACCGACTGCAGAATGATCATCTGCTCGATGCCTTTGACACGAGCCGGGTCTTCGTGCGCCACCTTCAGCTCGTAGGCTTCTTTAACGCGGTCAAAAACAAGTTGCGTTCGCGCTTCGGCGTCCGCTTCGGCAGGGATGTCGGTTTCGCGCAGGCCGATCGGGAAGAGGATGTTGGCCCAGGCGACGAATTCTTCGACCGGCGCCTCGGCCTGGTCGCCGATGATCTCGCTGATGATTTCGTAAAGCAGTTCGCGCGTATCCTGACTGCGCAGAACGGTCTGGCGGAAACCGTAGATGACTTCACGCTGCTGGTTCATCACGTCGTCATACTTCAGAGTATTTTTCCGAATGCCGAAATTCATCTGCTCGACGCGCTCCTGTGCTTTCTCGATGGATTTATTCAGCCACGGATGTTCGAGCACTTCGCCTTCTTCGATGCCGAGTTTCTCCATGATGCTGGCAATCCGGTCTGAACCGAACAGGCGCATCAAGTCGTCTTCGAGCGAAACGTAGAAGCGCGAAAGGCCGGGGTCGCCCTGGCGCGCGCAACGTCCGCGCAACTGGCGGTCGATGCGGCGCGACTCGTGGCGTTCGGAGCCGATCACATACAGACCGCACGGTTTTTCCATCAGCAGCTTTTTCAGCGGCGAGGTTTTGCCGGTCGGCGCGGTGCTTAGCGAAAGCGACTTGTCCTGAATCTGGTCTCTGCCGAGCCAGACCACACCTTTGCCGAGCTTAATGTCGGTACCGCGGCCCGCCATGTTGGTGGCGATGGTGATGGCACCGGGCTGACCGGCCAGCGAAACGATCTCGGCTTCGCGGGCGTGGTTCTTGGCGTTGAGCACGTTATGCGGAATGCCCTGCCGGTCGAGCATCCGGCTGATCACCTCGGAGGTTTCGACGGTGGCGGTACCGACCAGCACCGGCTGTTTTTTGTCGTGGCAGTCTTTGATCTGCTCGATGACGGCGTGGTACTTTTCGCGCTTGGTTTTATAAATCTGGTCGTTGATATCCACGCGGCGGATCGGGCGGTTTGTGGGGATAACCACCACATCGAGTTTGTAAATTTCATGAAACTCGCCCGCTTCGGTTTCGGCGGTACCGGTCATACCGCAGAGCTTATCGTACATGCGGAAATAATTCTGAATTGTGATCGTCGCCAGCGTCTGCGTTTCGCGTTCGATCTTCACGCCTTCCTTCGCTTCGACGGCCTGATGAAGTCCGTCGCTCCAGCGGCGGCCCGACATTAAGCGGCCGGTGAACGTATCGACGATGATCACCTGATTTTCCTGCACGACGTATTCCACATCTTTTTCGTAGATGCAGTGGGCGCGGATCAGCTGGTTGACGGCGTGGATGCGCTCGCTGCGGGTCGCAAATTCGTCCTGCAACTTCTGGCGCATCACGATCTTTTCCTGCGGAGCGAGGCCGATCCGGCCGTCGAGATCCGAAAGAGCGGTTGCCAGGTCTGGCATCAGGAACGATTCTGGATCTTCCGGATTGAGCGTTTCGCACCCTTTATCCGTCAGACCGGCGTCGTGACCTTTTTCGTCCACGGTGAAAAACATTTCTTCACGGAGCGCCCGCGCCTCTTCCTTGTAGGACTCGGTGATCATCATATTGTTCACCTGCTCCAGCAGGCGGCGGGTCGCGGGCTCTTCAATCAGCTTGGCCAGCTGTTTATTTTTCGGCATGCCCTGATTCACCTGATAGAGCTTGCGCTGGGCGGCGTCGGTTTCGCCCTTGTCGAGCAGGTCTTTCGCCTCTTCGATCATCTTCGAGCAGAGTTCCTGTTGGCGGCGGACCAGCCGCTGGACGGTGCCGTTCAGCGAGCGGTACTGTTCGTCCGCCGAGTAGGGCGCCGGGCCGGAAATAATCAGCGGTGTACGGGCTTCGTCGATCAGGATGGAGTCGATTTCGTCGATGATGGCGTAGGCGTGGCCGCTTTGCTGCACCATATCTTCGGGGCGCATGGCCATATTGTCGCGCAGATAGTCGAAGCCGAACTCGCTGTTCGTGCCGTAGGTGATATCGCACAGATACTGCTCGAGCCGCTCCGGCGGCGGCATGTGGCCTTTCAGACAGCCGACCGTCAGGCCGAGGTATTGATAAACGTAGCCCATCCAGGATGAGTCGCGCTCGGCGAGGAAGTCGTTGGTCGTCACCACGTGAACGCCTTTGCCGGCCAGCGCGTTGAGATAAACCGGCATCGTCGCCACCAGCGTTTTACCTTCACCGGTCGCCATTTCTGCGATCCGCCCCTGATGAAGGACAATTCCGCCGACCAGCTGAACGTCGAACGGCACCATATCCCATTCCAGATCGTGGCCGGAAACGTGAACCGTTGTACCGCACAACCGGCGGCAGGCGTTCTTCACGGTAGCAAACGCTTCGGGAAGAATAGCGTCCGGCGTTTCGCCCTTGGCCAGACGCTCCTTGAACTCGGTGGTCTTGGCTTTTAGCTGGTCGTCAGAGAGATTCTTATACTCCTCGTCCAGCACGTTGATTTGACGAACCAGCGGCATCATCTTTTTGACGTCGCGCTCGTTCTTCGACCCGAAAATTTTCTTCAAAACAGTATTAATCATAATCAGCTACCGGTTCTTAGTTATCAGTTATCGGTTAAAGGGCGGAAAGTTAAACACGGATTGCACGGATTGACACGGAAAAAAGAGACGCCAACGGCAAGCGAACAAATGGCGAGCCCACAGCCCGACAAATGCAGGGTTGGAATAAATAATCAGAGCGGCGGCAGAACCAGCCCGCCTCTCCGAGTCGAGAAGAGTAGAAGAAGGGCAACAACCTCAACCGGGATTCGGAATAGACCGTCCGCAGGGTTCTGTTCCCCAGTCAAACGAGGTGGCCGGGCAAAACAGCGCTTGGCGAGAATCGGTTGCGGAGGAGGCTTCATTCCTGCGCAGAGATTCCCGGGTCCGCGCCAGAAGTTCTTTTTCCTTATCATGCAAGAAGGCTCTGAGGGAACGGCCTTTAAACTGTTCGCAGCGGCGGGCGGAGCCTTCGGCGCGAATGCGATTTTCGGCTGCGGCAACGATTTTGGCAGGAAGAGCTTCTTTGGTAATGGCTTTGTTTTGCACGACGGAGAACACGTGCCGGAGGACTTCCTCGAGCTCGCGCACATTACCGGGCCAGTTGTAATTATCGAGAATCTCCTCTATTTCGTGATCCAGCACCGGCCAATCGGCGCTGGAATCGAGGATTTGGCGGAGGATTTGGCCGACGAGCGGGCGAAGATCTTCCGTCCGGCTGCGCAACGGCGGAATATCGATGCGGATCGCGCTGAGGCGGACGTAGAGGTCTTCACGGAATTTCCCTTGCTCGATCAGCGGTTCCAGCTTTTTGCAGGAGGCGGCGATGATACGCACATCGATTTTGTTGCCGGCCCCGCTGAAATTTTTCTCCTGCAGCACACAGAGGAGCTCGGCCTGCATATCGAGAGGCATGGCATCGATCTCATTAAGAAAAAGCGTTCCGCCGCGTACGGCGTCTAAAATGCTTTTTTGGGCGACAGAGGCCCCGGCCCGATTTTTGTTCGGAGCCCCGGACGGAGCCGCTTCTGTCAGCCGGGTCGCGGGCAGGGCGGTACAGTTGATGGCCAGAAAAGGGCCGTCCTTTCGCGGGCTGTAGCGATGGATGTCGCGGGCGACCAGCTTCTTGCCGCTGCCGTGTTCGCCGTAAATGAGCACCGTCGTGTCTGAGGGCGCGATCCGTTCAATCGTGTCGCAGATTTTGCACATGCCGGGACTTTCGGCGACGAGCCCTTCGATTTTCCCCGCAAGAGCCCGGTATTCCGACCGGTCGAGTAGCTTTTTATTTTCTGTGACGGAGCTGTAATACTCCAGCGCATACCGTACCGTCGGGAGCAGCACATCCAGCCTGAAGGGTTTTGTCACATAGTCGAACGCCCCGTCTTTCATGGCTTTAACGGCGGGCTCGACCGTATCGCAGGCGGTAAGCATGATCACCCCCATCTTTGCATACGATTCGCGGGCTCTGCTCAGCAGATCCAGTCCGTTAACCGGAGACATATTGATATCGGAGATCATCAGATCAAACCGTTCGGACTGCAGAATCTGCAGCGCCTCCTCGCCGTTGCCTGCCTGCGTGACATCATAACCCCGTCCGGTGAGCAGCCGGTTAAGCACCACCAGAAAAATCGGCTCATCATCAATAATCAGAATGCGTGACATAATCCACCTGCCTTCCTTTCACAAAACGGCTTGTCATGGCCGGACGCCGCCTCCTCAAAGCCGGGCGCATTCTGAGACGATCCCTCAAACAGCGCTATCGGTTCAAAAAGGAAAATTTTTACATCAAAACCGACCTTCGGGCATCAGGGCGTTGCCTAGCGTCCTATCGGCAAAAACCGCCGCCCGCGCGCCGGCAGGAAAACGGGGCGCAGCCGAGAGGACCGCACCACGGAACACACGGATTGACACGGAAATTTTGACCACAAAGCCGCAAAGGAAGGAA
>CAZSSI010000093.1:0-4161 GCA_964609345.1 uncultured Verrucomicrobiota bacterium
CTAGGCGAAAAGGGGGCTCGACTATGAAAAAGAGTACTTGTACTGAAAAAACCGGGTCAATTTTGGTTATGACTCTGGTTCTGTTAATCATCTCCTGTTCGATCATCGGAGCGATGGCGATGTTCTCCACGACTAATTCTAGAAACGTGCGCAAGACCATTGCCCGGGAACGAGCCTTTTATCTGGCAGATGCCGGGTTGAGATGTGCGATGAACCAAATGGTCAACGATCAGAGCGGTATCATTTCCAAGGAAGCCTCTCGTGCATTTTTTTCGGACACATCGATGTTCGGCAACGGGGATTGGGGCTTCAGCACGGCAATTTATAATATCATCGGAAGAACAAGCCGGCTGATTTCTGGCGGGTTTTTCGATGGGGATCATAAGACGGCCCAGGTGGATTGTCTGGATACCTCTAACGACATATACCTCAATTTTATTTACAGGATGGTTGCTTATTCCGGGAAAAGTGGATTCACGTTCAATGTTGGAGGAACCGGTAGTTCGGCCGACTTTATTAACGGGGATATTTACATGCGCGGCAATATTCTAGTGACGGGCGATGCCCGTCTCCGCCACGGAGAGTTGGATCAAAACAATAACGGAATGCCGGAGCTGGGCGAAACGTGGAAAGATGGCTATGCCGCAACGAGGCTCGGTCCGATGACGCAGGCGGAATATAACGCATACCTTGCATCGGTCAGTCAATACGCTGGTCTGTTTTACAATGATGGCGAGTATACTCCCGGAGAGGCCTTTGTGGATAACATCGGAAACGGGGTTTATGACACGGGTGAGACATTCACAGATGTAGACGGGGACGGACAATACACCCCCGGGCACACCGTAACCACTCCCGGAAACGGGGTCTATGACACGGGGGAAGTTTGGGTTGATGATATGAGTCTCTCTGGACGGAATAACAATAAATGGGACAAGGCTGGCGGATATTGGAGCGGTACTACGTGGAAGACTACGTATAAAGTTGGAAAAAAAACATATTCCTGTGCGAGTTGGCCGGCGGAGGCTTTTGAGGATAAGGGCAGTAGTACGTATGCTCCACCCGAACCTTACGTTGACCGAAACGGAGTTTATGACACAGGCGAAGCGTACTTTGATGACCGGAACGGGACATTCGACTGGGGATCGTTAGCCAGCGGAACCATCACAGGAATGGACAGTGTTAGCACGAACCTGGGTCTTCGGAATGCCATGGGAGGAACTCCGGTCATCGCACCGCCAGACCTCGCCAGCATGTACTATGATCGTCCCAAAACAGGTGCAACACCGCTGTATGCCGCCGAGGGCTGGGGGAATGACATCGCGGTAACCGCTTCGGACTACAGTGCCAACGGATATGCGGTCTTAAACACCAGCTCCCCGGAGCACATCTTTATTCGTAATCCAACAAACAGCAGTGGTAGAAGTAGCAGTGCTGGCGGGGTTACGATTCAGGGGCGAGCCTATTCTCCAGTTTACTATACGAATGTAGTCGGAACCACGACCAACAAGATAAGGATAGACGACTATTTTCTGGAAGACCCGACTGACAGCACTTACAACACGGGCGGCGCTTCGAGTGGCGAAATTGGCAATGCGGGATCCACAACCTATCCCATGTGGCTGGATGTGAAAGAGAACGGAAACGAAAAAGTATACTACGTTGACGGGAATCTTTACATCCATTCGCCGACAGCTTATTCCATGAGGTTTAAAACGCCCGGCACCAAGGTCACCATCGTTGTTAAGGGGAATATCACCATTTCCGATGAGTTTTATTACAACGCCGATTACGACCCCAATCTGACATACAATCAAATTAACAGCACGGTCGTAAAAAATGCCAAAGACGTTCTTGCTCTGATTGCCTTGAAGAATCCGAATGTCCCGGGAAACAGCGGAAATATTAAAATCGGAGATGCTGCATACGGAACGGGCGGAAGTATTCACGCCATGATGTATGCCGAAAACGACATCGTCGATAACAATATTAAACCCTCTACGGGGCAGTCCTTCATCAGTATCTACGGGAACATGTGTGCCGGCGGGGCGCTTAACATTAAACGAAATACGACGGACTGGACCCGGCTTGATTTAACCATGGACCGCCGTCTCAGCAAAGGCACAGTTATTGTTCGAGGGTTGCCGCCGGCTCCGACGGGCTCCGTATTCCTCGGTAATGAAGGACACCCAAACTGGCAGATTTTAGTGGGGACATGGAAAACTTCGTCAGTATATGACCCGGTGGTAGATGACCCGTGCGAATAGGCACTGCTTATGGCCTTTTCCTCGGGAGATTTGTTTGGCGTCAATTGTGCTTTTATTCTTAATTGGATCCATCGTAGGATTCGAAAAAAATATAGCGTTGCATGTAGTTGATAATCCTACGGATAAACAATGGATCTGAAGAGAAAAAAGCCGAGAAAAAAGACGGGGAGGGAGATTGGGCAGCGTCAGCTCTCCAATCTGCTCGCACTTGATTTTGCCACAACCGGGGTTAAGGCCGTCCGCCTGAAAAAGGTGAAGGATCGCATCGTGCTCGCCGCCGCCGACATTCTGCCGCCGTGCGGTCTGGACGCGGAAGAACGGCCCGTGTTGCCGAAACCGCTGGCCGCTTACTATGCGGCGGTGTGCGCCACCATGGACAATGTGATGGTGCGTGTATTCTCTCAGGTGCTTCCGGAGGAAGAAGACATCGAGGCGCTGGTGCGCGAAAATTTCAGCGCCACATCCGATTACCGCGTCGGCGGACAGGTGCTGTCCCGTGCCCGCGGGAAGCGCGATAGTACGTTGCTGGGTCTTGCAGTTCCCGAGAAAACAGTTCAGCACTGTCTGGAACTTTTTGCCAACGGCGCTCCGGCTCCGCACTCTTTGGAAGTCTCCGGTCTGTCGGCGCTTTCCGCCTTTTTGTATAACTGCGGCGAGGAGATCGAAAACCAGACCGTTTGTGTTATTGAAACCGGGGCACACTGTACGTACGCCGCTTTTTTACACCGCGGTCAGCTGCAACTCATCAACCGGTTTGATGTCGGAGGTGACGCGCTGTTGCAGCAGGTTCAACTTGCGCTGGGTGTGGATGTTGACACGGCAGGTGCCATTCTTTCCGGCGGTCTGGTGGATGTTTCCTTGCATATCCGCCAGATTCTTAACCCGTTCACCCGCCAGCTTTCGGTTTATCGTGAGTTTATTGAGCGGCAGAATAAAGTGCAGCTTTCCGCTGTCTATATTTCAGGCGGCCTCGCTACGGTTCCCTGCTGGCAGACAGCGGTCAAAGAAGTCCTCGGATTTATTCCGCAGGTCTGGAATCCTTTCGAAAAAATCGAAATTCCCCCTGACGTGTTTCCGGTAAAATTCAAAGGCCAGGAGTCCCGTTTTGCGGCGGTTGTCGGCGCGGCGCTCGCCGGAATGGAGGCCTTATGAGTTTACAGATCAACCTCCTCAGAAAAACGGAGCGGCGTTACCAGGGTATCGTCAGCATGAAGGTGATGGCGTTGGGCTCGGTCAGTGTTCTGGCGGGGGTCACTATTCTGGTTTTTCTGCTGGCGGGCATTTCCAAAATGACGCTCAACGCCAATCTGGATCGCGCCCGGAGCGAATGGGCGCGGATTGAACCGCAAGCCGCCGTGGTTCGCAAGGCTCAGGCGGCTATTGCGGCCAACGGCAAAACACTTTCTGATATCGAGAGTTGGAGTAAGGGAGACTACCCATCCATGTTCAGCATCTTGTATGCGGCGCAGAGCCGGATTCCGGCGCAGATGGCGTTGGATAATTTTTATGCCGGTCTGGAGCAGGCCTCCAGTACCGATCCGTTTTATTATGTTCTCCGGTTCAGCGGTCGCTCGCAGGGCGAGTTGACTGCGGTGGAGGCCAAACGTCTGCTTAACGCTGATGCCGACTTGCGCCGCTTTTGCGGTGAGGTCAAGCTGGTTTCCTCACAGCGTGAATCCGGCGAAATCTGGATATTCGCACTGGAAGGCCGGCGTCCGGCGGGGGGTGCCAAATGATGAACTGGTCTGCCTTCACCAAAAAACAGAAGCAGATGGTTTTTTCAACATTCGTGCTGTCTGTTGTGCAGATTGTTCTGATGGTACACTTTCTCGGGTGGACCAAGCCAGCGTCGGCGCGCGGCGGTTCTGTAAGAAAGGAACTGCTTGAGTTGCAG
>CAZSSI010000093.1:4261-5519 GCA_964609345.1 uncultured Verrucomicrobiota bacterium
GTTGCAGTCGGTCCGAATCGCCATTCAGTGGCCTTCTTCGGTGAAAATCGAAAGGGGGACTCCGTGAGTCAGGTTTTAGATTTCAGGTTTCAGAGTTCAGTCCTCCGGCTTCTGTTTTCAGTCGTCCTCCTGCTTGGCGTTGCTGTTATTGCTCAGGACGATCCCTTTATCACGGTCAGCGCTCCGGCGCAAAACGGCAAGTCTCCCGGAACAGCGGCTGTTGCGGGAGCACAGGATGTGTTCATTACGGTTTCTGCTCCTGAAGCCAAAAAAGCAGAAGCCCCGGCAACCTCTGTGCAGTCGGCGAGTACGTCCGTTGCTTCCAGTGCGGCTGAGCCGACTCCTCAACCGGTCTCTGAGCATAAAAATAATGAAATATGGGAACGGGAATTGCTTAGAGATCCATTCTGGCCGGTCGGGTTTTTTCCAGAAGGGTGGCAAAAGAAATCGGCGAAGAATGATGCGAATATGGACGGACAGGACTGGAAAGTTGCTGCTGCCAAAATCAGTATTGATGGAACCAGCCGGATGGGAGACAAAACGCTCGCGATTATTAACGGAGAGCTGAAAAACGTTGGTGATCTAGTTGTCGTCGTATACAAAGGGAAATCCTATCAGTGGAAAATTTTCGGAATTGATTCCAGTGGGAAAGTTCAGTTGCAAAAGCAGGAAACCAGATAACAAGTAGGAGTAGGCTCATGAAAATAAGAACTGTGATGATTGTAACAGGGATGATGGCCGCTTTGATTCAGGCTCAGACATTCAAAGAGGTACAGGATAAACCGGTTTCTTCCTCTGGTTCGGAATCGGCGGTCGGGGTTACGGTTTCTCAGCCGGTGTCAGAGCCGCCTCAATTGACGGTTGTGGTGCCTGTTGCCGCAAAACCGGAACCCGCTGTGGTGGAGATTGCTCCAGTAGCAAAGCTACCAGCGGCCGCCCCCGGAGATGTTGAGGTTGTGAACGTTTCCGCCGCGCCTTCCAGCGGTGCCGCCATGAAAAACGGACTGATTTCGCTCAATCTAAAAGATGCTGAGCTCAGCAGTGTTGTCCGCCTCTTCGCAACCCTCTCCGATGCCAACATCATCTCCCCGGAACTTGATCCCGTTATCGGGGCCAGCAAAGTGGACGTAAACCTCAAGAATGTGGAATGGAAGCCGGCTCTGCAGGCAATTCTCGATGGCAAAGACCTCGAGCTCTACGAAAAAATTCCCAGCAGCGAAGTGTACGGTGTCCGCAAGAAACTTCCCGCCGCCGAGGC
>CAZSSI010000094.1:0-5500 GCA_964609345.1 uncultured Verrucomicrobiota bacterium
TGACGGCCGATCAGGTGATGGGCGATCTGGATGTTTTCAAGGCGACGTTACGCGGCGGGATGGATCTCGCCGCGGAAAACGAAATTCTGGTGACGATTGGTATTCAGCCGACGTTCCCGAGCACCGGCTTCGGCTACATTGAGTCCGGCGCGGATTTCGCGAAGGCCGAAGGGGTTCAGTTTAAGAAAGCGGTACGGTTTGTCGAAAAGCCGGATGCTGTGACGGCGCAAAACTATTTGGATACCGGAATGTTTTTTTGGAACTCCGGTATGTTCATCTGGTCGGTTCCGACGCTTGGTAAAGCGTTCGCCGCGCACTGCCCAGTGATGAAAACCTTGATGGATGAGCTGACAACGTATGCTAAGCGCGGCGAAATAGTTCAAGGGTTGGGGAAAATCTATCCAACCCTGGGGAAAATCTCGGTGGATTATGCGCTGATGGAGAAGGCGGATAATATCGTTATGGCCTGCGGTACGTTTATGTGGGATGATATTGGCACGTGGACTGCTTTAGAAAGCCATTACCCGCAGGATCCGGACGGCAATACGCTGATCGGGTGCTGTAAACAGGTCGATGCGAAGAACAATATCGTTTTTTCAAAAGACCGGCTGACGGCGGTGTTCGGAGTGGAGAATCTGATTGTTGTGCAGGCTGAAGGTGTAACGCTGGTTTGCCCGAAAGATCGGGCGCAGGATATCAAGAAAATGGTGACGGCGCTTCGCGAGACGGGATCTTTTGATTATCTGCTTTAACTAGGAGGAATCATGGATACATGGCTGAAGGGAACTTACCAGTTGCTTCTGCATTTTTTCAGCAGGGAGACGCCGAACGAAACCTATTTGCTGATTACACTCTGCGTTCTGTTTGGCGCACTGCCGTTAAGCCGTATTGGCACCAAACTCGGCGCGATAGGCGCTTTTTACACCACGGCCATTCTGCTGACTCCTCTCGGTCTGGTGTTGCTTGTCGCGGCGATGGCTGTTCCGCCTGTTTTTGGTCTGGATGCCTGTTGGATGCCGCTGGCGGCAGCCGGGTTGGCGCTTTTGGTTGTGATCGTTCCTCTGACGATACTGTTTCAGAAAGGCGGATATGTCACTGCGCTGATTGCCTGGACGGTGACAGTTCTAGTGATCGGTGCCGTGTTGACTGTAGAACCGATGGTGAAGGACGGGATCAGGAAATTCTCTGAAAAGGGCAGTGTAATCAAAAAGTACCGTACCGAAACAGAGAAGTTTAAGTAATGGGACGAATCCTCGGCATTGATCATGGTGATGTGCGAATAGGTGTTGCATTGAGCGACCCGACCGAGTTTTTGGCGTCGCCGCTTTGCGTGCTCGACAGTACAAATGCCGGGATGGCGCAGATTCTTGCGCTGCTTGCTGAGCATCAGGTTGAAAAGATTGTGGTGGGTCTGCCGCGCAATATGGACGGATCGTACGGTTCGGCAACGGAAAAAGTCCGGAACTTTATTGAGAAGTTGAAAAATAAAACGGACGTACCGATATTTGAGTGGGACGAACGGATGAGCACAGTAAGTGCACACAATGCACTGCGCGAGGCGGGTCTCGACGGAAAGCAGCGCAAAGGTGTGGTAGATAAAGTGGCGGCGCAGATCATTCTGCAGAATTATCTCGATGCACAGGCGTAAACAAGGTTGACATTCAAGGGGGTTATAGTAACTATTCAGACCATTCCGGTGCTTCTTTTCATTTCCCATATTTTTACCGAATGGTTTCAATCAACCGGATTCCGGTCTGTCCCTCATAATTTATGAATTCACCGCAAGCTATTATTTTAGGCATTACCGGCGGTATTGCCTGCGGAAAAACAGAAGCAGGACATATTTTATCTTCGGAAGGTTTCAAGGTGCTGGATAGCGATTTTCTGGCACATGAACTGATGGGCAAAGGACGTCCGGTATACACCGCAGTGGTTGAGCAGTTCAGCGATGCGATTCTGGCAGAGGATGGTGAAATTGACCGTGCAAAACTCGGAAAGAAAGTTTTTCCGGATGCACAGGCATGTGGAACCCTGAACCGGTTGGTACACCCAGCGGTGATTGAGGCGGCGCAGGAATGGATGAAGGATTGCCGCACGGCTCAGGAAGATGCGGCTGTGCTGGTGCCGCTCCTGTTTGAGGCGGGCTGGACGAAAGGCTGGGACGCCGTGATTTGTGTGACGGCTCCGGAAGCGCAGATTTTCCAAAGATTGAAAAAACGTGGGCTGTCGAAAGAAGATGCGCGCAAACGGATTGCGGCGCAGATGCCGCAGGCGGAAAAGGCAACCAGAGCAGATTTTGTAATAGAAAACAGCGGGACGACGGAAGTGTTACGCAACCGGATTGTTGGTCTCGTTGAAAAGATCAGGCGTGAGAAGAGGAAAAGTTATGAGTGAAGAACAGGAAAATGTCGTGAAACCGGTAAAAGTTCCACGGGCCTTGCGGGCTCCACGAGCCGTAAAGATTGAAGAGAAGATGCCGGAGGAATCCCCTGTGGTGGAACCCGCAACATCGGTCGAACGATCTGCTCCGCCAGAGGAACGCATGGACGATTCCCGGCAGCCGGATCATGATTCCCGGCAGGATGACCGTGGCCCGCAGCGTCAGGATTATGGCTCCCGGCAGGATGACCGCGGCCCGCAGCGTCAGAATAACAACCAACGTCATAACAATAACCAGCGTCAGAACAACAGCAACCGGCAGGACAACAATCGCCAGCAGAACAACAATAACAACCGCAACAACCCTCGGCATCACGGGCGGAATAACAATGATGGAAACCGCGGCAATAACGGCAATGGCGGAGGATACGACCACGGCGACGAGATGGAACGGGTGTCCGACGTGCCGGCAAAGAAGATGCCGACCCTGAAGCTTTTTGAACTGCAGGTGACGGAGATTCCGGAGCTTAAAGTGCTGGCCGAAAGTTATTCGATTGAAGATCCGGCCGGTCTGCGTAAACACGAACTGATTTTTGAAATTCTGAAAACCCAGATCCGCTGGGGCAACGAAGCGCTCTGCCGCGGTATCCTGGAAGTGCTTCCGGATAAATTCGGCTTTCTGCGTTCGTCGGAAAACAACTATCTGCCGAACCCGGAAGACATTTATGTTTCTCCCTCGCAGATTCGCCGTTTTGGTCTGCGCACCGGCGACCTGATTGAAGGGCCAATCCGTTCGCCGCGTCCGAAGGAACGTTTTTTCGCGTTGCTATCGGTGGACAAGGTCAATAACAACGCGCCGGAGAAGAACCTTAACCGCATTCCGTTCGAAAACCTGACGCCGCTTTTTCCGGACGAACGTCTTGGACTGGAAACGACGGCAGATGAAATTTCGATGCGCGTGATGGATCTGGCGACACCGATCGGTAAAGGCCAGCGCGGACTGATTGTTGCGCCGCCGCGTACAGGTAAAACGGTGCTTTTGCAGAAAATCGCCAACAGCATTTCGCAAAACAGCCCGGACTCGAAGTTGATCATTCTGCTGATTGACGAACGTCCTGAAGAAGTGACGGATATGCAGCGCACCACGAAGGCTGAAGTTCTTTCATCGACCTTCGATGAACATCCGGAGCGCCATGTGCAGGTTGCTGAAATCGTGATTGAAATGGCCAAGCGCCGCGTTGAGAACGGCGAAGATGTCATCATTCTGCTGGACAGCATTACCCGTCTGGCCCGTGCCTATAATACGATTCAGCCGCACAGCGGGAAGATTCTTTCCGGCGGTGTGGATGCCAACGCGCTGCACAAACCGAAACGCTTTTTCGGCGCGGCCCGCAATATCGAAGGCGGCGGAAGTCTGACGATTATTTCGACAGCACTGGTCGATACCGGCAGCCGCATGGACGAAGTGATCTTCGAAGAATTCAAGGGTACCGGCAATATGGAGCTGGCACTTGACCGCGACTTGGTCGGTAAACGGATATTCCCGGCGATCAATATCGAGAAGAGCGGAACCCGTAAGGAAGAGCTTCTGCTTCACAAAGACGAACTGGCCAGAATTTGGACGCTGCGCAAGGCGCTCAAAGACGTTCCGGCGGTCGAAGCAATGGAGTTGCTGATTAACCGGCTGAAAAAGACCAAGAGTAATGCTGAATTCCTGATGGCCTTGCAGGGATAGCTCCTACATGGTGTCGAAATCAACCGTTCCGGACATCCGGAACGGTTTTTTTGTATCTAAAAACTACGACATAAATTAAAATTTCTGCTTAGTTAACAATATTTTCCGACAATCGGCGTTGTCCTGCTGTGGGATTTAACCAGAGGACGTTATGAAGAAGATTCAGAGGGTCTTTTTACTGTTCGTTGTTTTAGTGTTGCCGTGCTTTGCGGAACAGGTTTCCTCTGTAAATCATATTGATGATCTGGTTTTTTTAAAACAGGAAGAAACCGGGTTTCCGCCCTCGGGGCTGTGTTCGGATGCGGTGTTTATACGCCGGGCTTATCTGGATGTGATCGGGACACTGCCAACTGCTGATGAAGTTCGCCGGTTCCTTTCCAGTCGCGATTCGGATAAACGTGTCAAACTGATCGATGCCTTGCTTGAACGGCCCGAGTTTGCAGCATACTGGGCGCTTAAGTGGTGTGATCTGTTGCGGGTAAAATCGGAGTTCCCGAGCAATTTATGGCCGAATGCCGTACAGGCCTATCAATATTGGATCCTCGATGCTTTCCGCCATAATATGCCGTATGATCAGTTTGCCCGGGCGCTTCTGACAACCAGCGGAAGCAATTTTCGAGATGCACCGTCCAATTTTTATCGGCCGTTTCAGGAACGTACTCCTCGTAAGATTTTTGACACGGTGGCGTTGGTTTTCATGGGTGTACGGCTGGATAATTCAGGATGGAGCGAAGATCAGAAGTTGGGAATGGACGCTTTTTTTGCAAAGGTGGCGTACAAAAAGACAGATGAATGGAAGGAAGAGGTTGTTTATTTTGACCCAGACAAACAACTATTTCATCCAGCAACTAAGGCGCCTGTGTTGCCGACCCCATTAGGGGGACGTCCACTGAATCTAGAGAAATATGCAGACCCGCGCATTGCCTTTGCAGATTGGTTGACGGCTCCGGAGAATCCGTGGTTTGCGAAAGCGATTGTTAACCGCGTTTGGTTTTGGCTGATGGGGAGAGGCATCATTCACGAAGTCGATGATATTCGCCCAGATAAAAAGGCGTGGAGTCCTGAACTGTTAGCCTATCTTGAGAAAGAGCTGATAGATAATAAGTATGATCTTAAACAAATTTACCGCCTGATTCTTAATTCTTCCACCTATCAGCTTTCATCGTTGCCAACGCCAGAAAATGCTGGCGATGAGGCTGGTTTTTCTCATTATCGTGCACGGCGACTCGATGCCGAGGTGTTGATTGATGCGATTTGTCAGGTTACGGGCACCGGCGAAGAATACACCAGCGCTATTCCGGAGCCATTTACATTTATTCCTGCTAGTCAGCGGACTATTACGCTGGCAGATGGCAGTATCAAATCTCCATTTCTTGAAATGTTCGG
>CAZSSI010000095.1:0-4105 GCA_964609345.1 uncultured Verrucomicrobiota bacterium
ATCGGAACAACCTTCAGAAATTTGTCGCCCATCGGAACGAGGGCGACGCCGTTCATCGAAAGAACCGTTTCAATCGCCTGCTTGGCTTCGTTCTGCGTAAGCTGGCGGCCTTTCAGGGTGATGCGGGCGCTGAGGTCGGCCTGCTTGATGATGGTGCGACCGGTCCATTCCCGGTACAGCTCGACGGCCTGCTCCAGCGGAGCATCTTCAAAGCTGAGTGAGATGAGCTGTTCCTGCGCTTGTGCCGGAAGCACGGCGGCGAGCAGGGCTGCGGTCAGAATGGTAATCCATGTTGTTTTCATAACAGTTGTCCTTCTTAAACTTATTTACGGTAGGCGCAATCAATGGTCATGGAACCTTTAAGAATCCGGTCGCGCTGGGCGTCCGGCTGGGCGGTGAGCTGAAGCACATCAAAGCGAATGCCCTGACTCTGGAGATCGTATAGAAAATGAACCAGCGCATCGAGGGTGCCTTCCCATGTGCAGCTGATGCCCAGTTCGTAGAGTGAGCCGACCTGCTTTTCACGCTCGGTTTGAGTGCGGGTCAGGTCAAGCCCGCGCTCATCTGCCATGCGCTTGATCGTTTTGGGAAGTTCGGCGGTGATGGCGGTTTTTTCGTCGTAAACCGGAAGCTGAGCCTGAAGCTCTTCCAGCCGTTTGTACCATGAGTCCTTTCCAGACAAGATGCGTTTATGCACTTCGATCTGGTGCAACAAACGGATTTTATCGGTTTTCATCTGCCGATGAGCCTCAATGCGTGAACCGGCCAGCCAGTAGGTGAGTCCGAAGAGAACGGCGGTGAGAGTGGTCAGTCCAAGCAGGGTTTCACGTTTTGAAATTTTCACGGCTTGGCCTCCTTTTTGTCTTTCGGAAGTTCGGCGGTGATCGAAAAGGTGGAAACTCGTTTATCCTTAACCATGCGGGTGCTGACCGGCTGGTCTTTGATGCCAGAAAAGATTCCGGATGCACCGAGCTTCTCGAAAAAGTCGTAAACGGATTCGGCACGGTCGCTGGAACCGCGCAGACTGACGGCTTCGCCTTTTTTGTAGGTGAATGAAGCAATTTCAACGCCGTCGGGCAGGGAGGTAGTAATCTCACGCAGACATTCGAGCGCGGAGTGCGAACGGTCGGCATATTTTTCGAGCGAAAGCATTTCCTCGCGGGCGGCCTGTGCGGCGCGTGCCGGGCCTTCATATTTGGCGGCTTCCCGCTTCACCCGGTTATAGGCGGCCTGCTGAATGGAAAATACAGCGCCCGTTATGGTGATAACCGCCAGCCAGACGCTAAGCACGGTGATGGCGGCGACGGTTCCGACTTTAATTAACCGCTTGCGACGTTGAAGTTCAATCCATTCACGCGGCACCAGTTCAGCATGGTGAAGCCGACGTTCTGCTGTACGCAACGCCAGTCCTTCGGAGACGGGCGGAATGGAATTTAACTCATGCAGATTGACCGGGCCGCCGCAGTGTTCTTTAAGCAGGTTGACCAGTTGCTCCGGAAATTCCGCTTCGCTCCAGACTTCCAGCGCACAGTTGTCACGGTGGCCATATTCAGCTTCAAGGGAAAGCAGGGTGTAATGCATCTCTTCGACAATTTCATGCATTACGGTTTCATCGGTGAAATTATGGAAAAGTTCCAATGACCGGAAACAAACCGGCACGCCGTCGTCCACCACGATCATCGAAAACTCAGTATGCTCTTCGAGGATGAGCACTACGCGGCCCTCACACGGCACCTGGCCATACGCGATCAGCAGGCTCCACCACGCCAGCACTTCGGCGTCGAGACTGCGGATATACACATTTTGCGCTTTGAAAAGATCGCCGAGGGTGTCCACCGTTTTGCGTTGCGCGGCGACCGCCAGCACTCGTGAGTGATTTTCGGTTCGCTTGAGTACTTCGTAGGAGAACGTCAGTTGATCGACTGGAAAGGGCGATATCTGATCCATCTGAAGTTCGACCATGCTCCGGAGTTCCTGCGCGTTGGTCGAAGGCAGTTCCAGTATGCGCATCAGCAATTGCGAAGAAGGCAGAGAAACGGTGACCACGCCGCGGAAGTTGCGGCGGATTCCTGAAAGCACCTCGGACGGGAAAAGCGGCGCGTTTTTCTGTTGGAAAAATCCCTCCGGAACCGGCAGGGAACCTTCGCGGATTTTTTCTGTTCCCTTGCGGCTTCTACGCAACACCGCCCACTCGACGATTTCGTCGGTGTAGTGAATGCCGGTGGTATGACTGAAAAGGAGCATAATTTGAACGGCTAGCGCCTTGTTTCTTCCTGTTTTCCCTCAAGCCAGAATAGAGGAACTGCCGCCTTTTCGCCCAGCTTAAAAGGAAAGATACAGGAGATTTTACTCTGAATCCCGCCGACTTCTCCAATGGAAGTAATCGAGACATAGTTCGGTGTGAGCGTGAAAAAGGCGGCGGCGGTGCCCAACGCGGTCAGGTCGGCCTGAGTGATTCCATCGTCGGCTGTTCCTTCTTTACCGTCTGGACCAAGGCGCATTTCCATGATGGCTTCAATCGTGGCGTCGGGAATGCTCAGACTGCTCAGTACTTCGCGGCTGGCGCTGTTGGGATTGATCTTTCCGCTACCCCAGGTTGTGAGCTGACTGGCAATTCCGGTGATCGGATCGTCCGTTTTTTCATCCGACGGCGTACCGTAGAGAACCTCTTCGCCCCAGTTTTTGATCAACAGCAGTTCGTCCACTGTATCAACCGGCGCGTTTTTGCATTCATAGCCGCGTTTTTTATAAAACGGATCGTCCGACTCCGCGCCATTGATTGTGGTCAGGTCATCTTCATCCTGCCAGTCGGCGAGGCAGGAAACCATTGCATCCCAGCGTGTATTCGGAATCCCGGCCTGTTCAAACAGCATTCGCCATTCTTCGGGCTTCAGTTTACTGATGTTGCGGCGGCCTTCTTCATAATCGATATGCAAAGTCACCGTGCCGTTACCGAAATCTTCAGTGAAGTTGACGGGAACGCCGTCGGCAATTTTCAATGCTTCATTCACCCATGGATCTTCGTTCGGTATTCTTTCACCAATTGGGCCCTTTGTTTCTTCCTTTTCCTTATGCGCGAGCATCGCCTTAGCCATTTCCACACCCGCCAGCGCCAGTTGATCCGCTTTAAACCGTTTGCGCTGTAACGTGATCATTTTGGCTTCCAGCCGCATTTCAAAAGCAAACATGCTGACAATCAGCGCAATGATGATGAGAATCCATAGCACCACCACCAGCGCGCTGCCGCGCTTCATTTCAGATTTATGATTGCCGATTGCCGATTGCATAATTTATCGCGCTTCCGAAACATCGTTGGTGACGGGTGGGCCGAGCGGAATTTCGAGAATCTGCCGGAATTTTATCGGGTCAGCATCTTTTTTTGACGGCTCGGCATAGAGCGTAATTTCAACCAGACCCGGAATCGCGTTGCTGTATTCCCAGCGATCCGTCCAGCCTTCCTGACCTTCTTTCGTATCGTACACTTTGCAGCTCAGCCCTTTGATATTTTCGCTGACGAACCAGTGTCTTTTTTCCACCTTTTCTTCATCGGCGAGGTAGGGCCAGACTGTGACAACCAACCCTTCGACCCCGTCATCATTTTCGCCGGCACCGACTTCAATGCGGTGCCGTCCGCGTCCATAGGCCTCGCCGGGCGGCATAAACGCGCTGCTATCCGTTACCCAGCTGATCGTGTGTTCGCCTTCGCCCACAGAATTATTTTCAATCCGGAAGGCATATTTTTCCGGCGCGGTGGACGAAAACGGCATTGAACGGAGCGCGGCCGTCAGCTGACCGAGTACGAAATCACCATGATGCGCTTTATCCATTACCGTTCGTGCGCCGGTCCAGGCCTTCGTCACGGATGAAAAAAGCTGGCCTGCCACGGTCATGGCAATCGCGAGAATCACGATGGCAATCATCACCTCGAGAAGAGTGAAGCCGCTGCGGGACTTGGAATGGTGGAATGATGGAACAGTGGAATGATGGGGGGCAGAAAAAATTCTCCCTCTTCCAATATTCCAACATTCCAGTATTCCAATATTCCTCTTCACTTCTCTTCCTCCGGTGGAATGAAAAACCAGGTCACGACTTCTTCGAAGCTGTC
>CAZSSI010000095.1:4205-5476 GCA_964609345.1 uncultured Verrucomicrobiota bacterium
ACCACGGCCAGCATCACTTCAATGAGGGTGAGGCCCCGCCGTAGCACGGCGCGGGCCGGAATGATGGAATGATGGAATGATGGATGAGTGGAATTATGGGAGGTGGAAAAAATCTTCCCTCTTCCAATATTCCACCGTTCCAGTATTCCAATGTTCCTCTTCACCGTCCTTCCTCCACGACGGTCACTTTTCCGGAGATTGGATTGCAGACAACGGTTGAGCGCCGGTCGTTGCCGGCGCTGAAGGTTACTTTGAAGCCATCGTTCATACCGGCGGCATAAAATTGAACATCGCGGTTTCCTGCTGAACTCCGATCTGTTCCGGCGAGGTTTTCGAACGAACTGATCTCGATGTCTTCCGGCAGTTTACGGGAAGCCTCAGGGCTGGCGCTGTTGGTTCCGCACACCAGTGTCAGCCGGTTTGTTTCAAAACGGAATGTGCAGGTTTCCTGCTTCAAAATCGACAGGCTCCGCGCGTAGCGTGCCATGCGGATTGTGGATCGGGTTGCGTCGGTCATCTGTGTGGACTTAAACGTTCCCTTGAATTTTGGAACCACCACTCCGGCGGCGATCAGAATAATCACCACCACCAGCATCACTTCAATGAGAGTGAACCCGCGGGAACCGCAGAATATCGAACAAGGAATTTCGAAGTGTGAAGGACAGGACTTTTTCATTCATCGGTTCCATGTTCGTTATTCGAAATTCAAGCGGTAGCACCGCGCCTATTCCCAGTTGTTGAACTCTTTACCTTCCGGCGATTTGCAGGACAGGTCGAAACCGGTGCCGTGCGAACCGGGCTTGGCGTAAATGAACGGTTGTTTCCACGGATCGTTGAGTTCGCTGGGTTTGATGTACGGACCGTTGCCATCTTTTTGAACCGTGAGGTCGGTCAGGCTGTCCGGCAGGCGCAGGTTGTCCATTTCATAACTCTGAATGGCGGCTTCGATGGATTTCAGACTGGCTTTGGCGGCGACGTCGTTGGCTTTGCCAACTTTACCGGTGATCTTCGGCACTGCGATACCAACGATGATGCCGATGATGACGATCACGAGCATGATTTCAATCAGGGTGAAACCACCCTTTGATTTCCGATTGGCGATTGCTGATTTTAGATTTCTCATTCTGCCTCCTTCTGAATTCAACATTCCTTGTTCGATATTCGATATTTTTAAACGCCTAAGCCGCTGGTCAGATTAAACACTGCCATCAGCATACTGATGGCTACAAATCCAATGATGATGGCGATGCCGAGGATCAGCAACGGTTCCA
>CAZSSI010000096.1:0-2769 GCA_964609345.1 uncultured Verrucomicrobiota bacterium
CAAAGGTGAGCCCTTCAAAAGGAAAGGTGCTCATAAACTTATCGAGATACTTGTTTTGGCTCATGGAATGTGTCCTTTTGCCGCAACAGCTTGGAGACTGGCGCGGGTGGAGTCAATATGGAAAACGGAAGAATGGAAGGGTGGAATGCTGGAATAGCTTGTTTGCATCATTCCAATATTCCAATCTTCCATCGTTCCACTCTTCTACGGAGGTTTAAATGCTGGCGGTACATGTGAACATTCAGGTGAAATCCGACTGTGTGGGGCGCTTTATTGAGGCGACCAAAGAGAACGCAGAAAACAGCCTGAAAGAACCGGGGATTGCGCGGTTTGATCTGATTCAGCAGCAGGATGATCCAACCCGCTTTGTGCTGGTGGAGGTTTACCGCAATGCCGAGGCGACGCTTCGCCACAAAGAAACCGCCCACTACGCCCGCTGGCGCGATACCGTCGCCGACATGATGGCCGCGCCGCGCAGCAGCACAAAATTTGAAACCCTTTATCCGGACGAATCCGGCTGGAGCTGTAAATGACGTTCGATTTTTCAACCGCCGGCCGGATAGTTTTCGGCAATGGTACGCTATCGCAGGCCGCGCCCGCCGCCGCACAGTTCGGTCGCCGCGCGCTGGTCGTCACCGGACGGAACACGGCGCGTGCTCAGACGCTGCTCGCCGCGCTGAAAAAAGAAGACGTCGCTTTCGATCTTTTTCCTCTCGAGGGAGAACCGACGGTTGAGGACGCAAAACGGGCTGCGTCGTCAAAATACGATCTCGTCATCGGCTTCGGCGGCGGCAGCGTGATTGATCTCGCCAAAGCGGCTGCCGCGCTGATGACGAATCCCGGCGATCCGTTTGATTATCTGGAAGTGATCGGCAAAGGCCTTCCGCTGACGGTACGGCCCGTGCCGTGCATCGCTATTCCAACCACCGCCGGAACCGGCGCGGAAGTGACGAAGAACGCTGTGCTGTCTTCGCCGGAACACAAAGTTAAAGTCAGCATGCGCCATCCGCTGATGATTCCCGACCTCGCCATCGTCGATCCGGAATGTACGCTTTCCATGCCGCCTGCTGTGACAGCGGCAACCGGGCTCGACGCGCTGACTCAACTGCTGGAAGCTTTCATTTCGAAAAAGGCCAATCCAATGACCGACGGCTTCTGCCGCGAAGGACTGCCGCGCGCAGTTCGTTCATTGCGCCGCGCTTTCGAAAACGGATCGGATTTGAAAGCCCGCGAAGAAATGGCGCTGGCCAGCCTGTTCGGCGGGCTGGCGCTGGCCAACGCCGGGCTCGGCGCGATACACGGCTTTGCCGGGCCGGTCGGCGGCATGTTCGCTGCGCCGCACGGTATGGTCTGCGCGGCGCTGCTTCCGCATGTGATGAAAGCCAACCTCGCTGGCGGGCAGGATTTGCCCGTTCATGCGAGGTTCGATGAATTCGCCCGCATGACCGGCGGCTCAAAGGCGGACGACGGAATTAAGTGGCTGGCCGGACTCTGCCGCGATTTGCAGGTTCCGCCGTTGTCGGCGCTCGGCGTGACGGAAGCGGACTTCCCGGTTCTGCTTGAAAAGACGCAGCGTTCCAGCGGTCTAAAAACCAATCCGGTCGCGCTGACGGATGAAGAACTGACCGATATTCTTCATGCGGCCTTATGAATTCATACAGCAAATCAGCCATTCCGTCTTATGTAGCGCTCCCTGCGGGCGGCGGCTTTGCCACCGTGTATGAATTTATTCTGTTTCGCTTCCCGCGCATTCCGGCGCCGGTCTGGCGTGAACGGATCGAACTCAACAAGGTGTGTTTTGATGATGGCGCGCCGATCAGTTTGACCACCCCGTATCAGGAGCGCCGCCGCATCTGTTATTACCGGGAGGTCACCAACGAAATTAAGATTCCCTTTAAGGAAGCGGTGCTCTTTGAGAACGACGATTTCATCGTGGCCGATAAGCCCCATTTTTTGCCGGTTCATCCTGCGGGGGAATATGTAACCGAGACATTGATTTCGCGGCTGTGCAACAAATACGGATACGAAGAACTCAGCAGTGCTCACCGAATCGACCGGTCGACGGCGGGGCTGGTGCTTTGCGTAAAAAGCCGTGCGAAGCGCGGTTTGTACCACCAACTGTTTAATGAGGGTGCGGTAAAAAAGAATTACCTCGCGGCGGGAACGCTTCCGGCGGAGACCGGCCAAACTCATTGGCATATCAAGGCGCGCATGGAACCCCGCGACCATTTCCGTATGCAGATTGTTCCGGGCGGACCGATTAATTCGGAGAGCCTCATCGACCTTGTCGAATGCCGTGACGGAATCGGGCTGTTCCGCCTGCAACCGGTGACCGGCAAAAAACATCAGTTGCGCGTTCATCTATGTGCGATTGGATCAGCCATCATAGACGACCCGCTGTATTCGGATTATTCAGATATAGACGGGGATGATTACCATCGGCCGATGCAGCTGCTGGCGCACCGCCTCGAATTCACCGATCCGGTCACGGGAACACCAATGGAATTCACGAGCAAGCTGTCACTTCGCTTGTTTCACTAATCCATCACATCAACGTGAGTGCCGACTCTTGCTGTTATCTGTCCATTTCTTGTTTTCTACACACGTTTTTGAAGGAGGGATTCTGACAAAATCATTGGCGACAAAATCATGAAAACGGCTCCCGGCACGGCTATTGAAAATAATTTTGTCGGCCATGATTTTGTCGAATGTATTCGGGCACATCCGCAGAGTTTTGTAGCCGAAGCGTCGGGGAGCTGGTAGTTTTCG
>CAZSSI010000096.1:2869-5470 GCA_964609345.1 uncultured Verrucomicrobiota bacterium
TCGCCGTGCGTGGTGATCGGTAAAAACCAGAATCCGTGGAAAGAATGCCGGTTGTCGCTGATGGAGAGAGACGGAGTATCGCTGGCGCGGCGGATTTCCGGCGGCGGCGCGGTCTACCACGACGCAGGCAACCTGAACGTCGGCGTCATTGTGCCGCGCACGGAATACCGCGAAGAGAAACAGTACGAGCTGATTTTACGGACTTTAGAAAAGTTCGGCATCACGGCGTCCAAGCTTCGGAAAAACTCGCTGGCGGTGGACGGCAAAAAGTTTTCCGGACAGGCCTTTTGCTTTCGCGGACAGCACGTTTTACATCACGGCACACTGCTGGTGAACAGCGACCTTAAACGGCTGGGCCGCTACCTCGGCTCTGAAATTGAAGGCATTGAAACCAAAGCCGTCGCCTCCGTTCCGGCGGAAGTCGCCAATCTGGTGTCGTTCGCACCGGAGCTGACAGTTGAAAAACTTTCCGCCGCGCTGATTGAAATGTTCCGGAAGATGTATGGCCTCCGGCCCGTAGGGGCCTACGCCCCGGAGGGGAGTGGTGGATCCTCCTTCGCCAAGGCTTCGGCGGACAGAGTAGTGGAGTATGGGAGTGATGCCGATATTCTGGAAAAAACAGGTGCAGCAACGCAGTTGCTTTCTTCCAATGATTGGAAGCTTTGCCACACTCCGCGCTTTCAGGTGACGATCAGCGGTCAAACGCTCGATGTCGAAAAAGGCCGCGTTGCAAATCTGGATGACAATCCGCTGTTTGAAGAATGGGTGAAAAAATGAAGGTTGGCAAAAAACAGTACAGAACGGTTTGGATCAAACAGGACGATCCGGCAGTGATTCAGGTGATCGACCAGCGCTGGCTTCCTCACGAATTTGTCGTGATGGATTTAAAAAGCGTTGGCGATTTCCAGATGGCGATTAAGGAGATGGTTGTCCGCGGAGCCGGGCTGATTGGCGCGACAGCGGGTTACGGCATGTATATTGCGGCGTTGACGGCACCTCGCGACGGTTTTGAATTATTTATCCGGAATGCCGCCGAGGTTCTGATTGCCACACGTCCGACCGCTTCGAATCTGGCGTGGGCGGTGAAACGTCAACTGGCCGCTATGTCGAAGGCGGAGACAATTCCAGGAAAACTTGAAGCGGCTTTGCAAACCGCCTGTGCTATCGCCGATGAAGATGCCGCATTTTGCCGCCGCATCGGCGAGTACGGCCTGAAGCTGATTCGCGAAATCAGTGAAGCAAAAAACGGGGCGCCGGTGAATATCCTCACTCACTGCAATGCCGGCTGGCTGGCTTTTGTTGACTACGGCTCCGCGACGGCACCGATTTACGCCGCGCACGAAGCCGGGATTAAAGTCCATGTTTGGGTTGATGAGACACGTCCGCGCAGTCAGGGCGCCGGGCTGACCGCATGGGAGCTGGGACAGCAGGGGGTGGAGCATCATCTGATTGCGGATAATACCGGCGGGCATTTGATGCAGCACGGGCTGGTCGATATGGTGATTGTTGGAACCGACCGCACCACGCGGAATGGTGATGTCGCCAATAAAATCGGGACCTATTTGAAAGCATTAGCCGCCAGAGATAACAACGTTCCGTTTTACGTTGCCTTGCCTTCCTCGACGTTTGATTTTGAAATGGATGATGGTCTGAGGCAGATCCCGATTGAAGAACGCGACGAACGGGAAGTTCGTTATGTCTCCGGCAAAGCCGCGGACGGCTCCATCGCTGAGGTTCTCGTATGTCCGGAGGCAACCCCGGCGAAAAATTACGGGTTCGACGTTACCCCGGCGCGCCTGATTACCAGTCTCATTTGCGAGCGCGGTATTTGCGCGGCTACTGAAAAGGGAATACTCGGCCTTTTCCCTGAACATAGGAGATCGGCATGAATGAAGGTTATACTAAGTTCACGGCGCATCTGACAGAAGGTGATCTTCCTGCAAGCCCCGCGCTGTGTCGTCTAAATGAAGTCCGGACCGAACTGCACGATCTGGGGCTGGTCGGCGTACTGCCCGACGGAATTGGTTATGGCAATGTCAGCATACGCCTGAACGAATCAAAAAACTTCGTCATCAGCGGAACCGCCACAGGTGCCAAACGCGAGCTCGCGCTGACGGACTACTGCATGGTTGATTCGTTTGATGGTCGCCAGAATGAAGTTTTCTGCACAGGGCGGATTCAGGCGTCATCAGAGTCCATGAGTCATGGATCGGTCTATCAGGCCAACCCGGCCATCCACTGTGTAATCCATATCCATCATCAGGCTGTATTCCGCTTCATGCTGGCGAACGGATATCTGCGAACATCCGAACAGGCCGCCTACGGCACACCTGAAATTGCGGAGGAAACGGTGCGGCTGGTTCGTGATGCCGGTGCGGCGCAAGGCATTTTCGTTATGGTCGGACATCAGGACGGCGTAATCGCCTACGGAGCGGACATTGAACCAGTCAGGCGACTCTTGCTTGAGGTTTATCACAAAGCGATTGGAAATTAAGCCACACCCGCGCTTTCAATGGACGGATGCTCGAAGTCGAAAAGGGGCTTATCACCAACCTCGCCGGCACGCTGTTTAAGGATTAGCCGGGTGGGCATTTCCGCTAG
>CAZSSI010000097.1:0-5430 GCA_964609345.1 uncultured Verrucomicrobiota bacterium
ACTTTCCGTGACGCTGTACAGCGTAAAGCCGCCTGATTGTTTTGTGGGGGATGGTATTACAAAACAACAGAGGGAATCATATTACTTGTTGTCGAGAATCCACTGAACGGCGCGCTGCATCAGCTCTGTTGCGCTTTGCAAACCAAGCTTGGCCTTGATGCGGGCGCGATACGTCTCAACGGTTTTAACACTCAGGTGCATCGCTTCGGCGATATCCGCCGTGCTCTGCCCTTTTCCGATCTGCTCAAAAACCGCCAGTTCACGGTCACTAAGCGTAGTGACTAGATCGCAACCCGTCTCGTTTCGCCGAACAGTCTGCATAATTTTCTGTTTAACGGCTTCGCTGGCATAGACGCCGCCGTCCAGCACACAACGGATCGCTTCAACCAACTGGTCGGGAGGAGCGCTCTTGCCGACGTAACCGCCCGCACCGGCACGCAGAACCCGCTCGGCGTAAAGCAATTCATCCTGCATGGAAAGAACCAGCATCTTAAGGCCGGGGAACTGAACCGAAACATCCTTGACCAAATCGAGTCCAGACTCTCCGCCCAGTGACAAATCGATCAGAACCAAATGAGGCTGCGTGCCGGAACAAAGTTGCAGCGCTTCCGCGCGACATGCCGCTTCGCCGCAAACAGAAAGGTCGGGTTCGCGCTCGATACATCCCCGCAACCCCTGCCGGACAAATGGATGGTCGTCAACGATAAGGATTTTTTTCTTTGCCACCTTGGGACTTGTCGCGCTCATGCGACGCATACTGCCAAATTTTATATGAATTACAACGCCTGTTTTTGAGACTTTTGTCGCTCAGCCGTTTTAACAGCAACCCAGACGGCCTCGAGTTCCTCAAGCGAGCACTTTTCAATTTCGCGACCTTCGGCGTGCAGCCGGTTTTCCAGAGACTGGAAACGGCGCATGAATTTGGCGATGTTTTCGTTGAGCAATTCTTCGGACTCGTGGCCGAGGTAGCGGCTTAGATTGACGGTAGAAAAAAGCAGGTCGCCAAGCTCCTCGCGAATGGCCGCAACATCTTTCTGTTCCAGCGCCTCTTTCACTTCGGCAAGTTCCTCTTCCAGCTTGGCGATAACTCCGCCGATTTCGTCCCACTCGAATCCGGCGCGGGCAACGCGCTTCTGTACCAGATGTGCCTTGGCCAGCGCGGGCAGATGGCGCGGAATTCCTTCCACCAGCGAACGCGGCGTTTCCGCATCCTTCTCGGTCTTCTTGATCTTTTCCCAGTTCCGCAACACCTCGCCGGACGTATCGGCCTGCACGTCGCCAAAGACGTGCGGATGACGCCGGACGAGCTTGTCGGCAATCCCTGTCACCACATCGTCAAAATTAAATTCCCCGGCTTCGTCACAAATCTGGGCCTGAAAAACAACCTGCAACAGCAGGTCGCCCAGCTCGCCGCGCAGTTCAGAGCGGTCGCCGCTTTCGATAGCGTCAATCACTTCATAGGTTTCTTCGATCAGATTGGATTTGAGTGAATCCAATGTCTGCTCGCGGTCCCACGGGCAGCCGCCCGGTCCGCGAAGTTGGCGCATAATGCCCAGTAAACGGTCGATCGGTGTTTCTTCCATACCTCTCCTTAAAAACAAAAAGGCTGAACCTTAGTTCAGCCTTTTTTCAGACACCGGAACCCGCATTAGCGGCGGCTGACCAGTTCCAGCAGTTCTTTAGCCGACAGGTCGCCGAGTGTTCCGAGTACCACTTTGGCACCGGTAAAATCTTCGAACGCCGTGTAGGCATCCGGCAGAGCAATCGCTGTGGCGCCAGCCGTCAGGGCACCTTTACAGGCGGCGCGTGAGGCAACAACCGCGATCAGCGGAATATTTTCCTGACCGCGCACTTTGAGGATACGCAACCAGTGGTCGGCGCGCGGGAAGATCGGATCGGTGCTATCCATCGCAACCAGATCAACACCCAGTTCATCGAGCCCGGTTTTTTTCATCAGTTCTTTGGCAGCGGTTTCCGGCCAGGCCGAAAGAGCAACCACCTGAATGTTGCGCTCTTGAGCCGTTTTGATCAGCGCCGGAAGGCTCTTGTTGAGCACCGCTTTGTCCGCGAAGGCTTTAACCAGCAGGTTTTCAGCCTGTTCGGTCAACTGGTCGCCGGTGGTCAAATTACGTCCTGTGGATTCAATCATCGCAGAAATCGCTTTCCCGGGGCGGGGCGTGAGACCGTAGCGGGCAAATAGAGCCGGAGTAACTTCGATGTCCTTGCTCTTCATCACCTGCTTAAGGACATCAAACATGATCTGACGACCGTTAATAGCGACATATTCGAGTTCGAAGAAAAGGACTTCCCGCGCCTTGATTTTCTCGGTCGGCGGTTTCGTTTCGATTTTGGCTTTACTCATTCAATGCTCCGGTTAATTGCACAACTTTTTATAAAAACAGGGGGGCAGTGTATGCGTCGAAACCTATACAGTCAACCTCTGAAAAATATCCACCCTCCGGAGCAGGAAAAGGGTTGCAAGGCTCGGTTTGGCTTGTGATTATGCCGGGAATTTTGACGGAATCACGGGACTTTTCAGCGGACACAAAATGAAAAAAGCAATCATTGCACTCGAAGACGGCACCTGTTTCACCGGACGGGCCTTTGCCGGTTCGGGTGAATTCTACGGCGAGCTGGTGTTTAACACCTCCATGACCGGCTATCAGGAAATCCTGACCGACCCTTCCTATAACGGCCAGATCGTCACCATGACCTATCCGCTCATCGGCAATTACGGCGTAAATCCCGAAGATGTCGAGTCGCGCGCCGTTTTTGCCAGAGGACTGGTGGTCAGCGAGTGCAGCCGTATTGTCAGCAACTGGCGCGCCACCATGAGCCTGCCCGAATACCTCGAAAAGGCTGGCATCATCGGCGTTGATCAGGTCGATACACGCGCCGTCACCATTCATATCCGCGACAAGGGCGCCATGAAGTGCGTTGTCTCAACCGAGGATCTCGACTGCCAGAGCCTCGTCAAAAAAGCCAAGGAGTCTGCCGGGCTCGTCGGCCGTGACCTTTCCACCGAAGTCAGCGCAGAGAAGGCGTATGTTTATCCGGATGGCGGAAAAAAGAACGCCCGTTTCCGCGTCGCCGTGATCGACTGCGGCATCAAAACCAACCAACTCCGTATTTTCGACGACCTCGGTTGCGAGTGCCACGTATTTCCGAACACGGCGTCGGCCAAAGAAATTCTTTCCTGCAAACCCGACGGCCTTTTCCTTTCTAACGGCCCCGGCGATCCGGCTGGCGTTCCGCAGATCGTCGCGACCGTCAAAGAGCTGATCGAATCCAGACTTCCGACGTTCGGAATCTGCTTTGGCCACCAGATGCTCGGCCAGGCGTTCGGCGCAAAAACCTATAAACTGAAATTCGGCCACCGCGGCGCGAACCAGCCGATTCAGGATCTGCGCACCGGTAAAGTGGAAATCGCCTCGCACAACCACGGGTTCTGCGTCGATCCGGCCACCCTTGACCCGAAAATTGCTGAAGTCAGCCACATCAACCTGAACGACAATACCGTCGCCGGCCTGCGGCATAAAACGCTGCCGGTATTCTGCGTACAGTACCATCCTGAAGCCTGCCCCGGCCCGCATGATCCCTATTACCTCTTCGAGGAATTCATTGCGCTGATGGAGGATAATAAAAAGTAATGCCGACGGTTCTTAAAGTACGGGGATACCGTTTTTTCTTTTTCTCGAACGAAAAGGGAGAGCCACCGCACGTTCATGTAGAAAAAAACGAGGCGTCCGCAAAAATATGGCTGAATCCGGTTGTCTTACAAAAAAGCACAGGCTTTAAACCGCATGAAATAAATGCCATCTTAATGCTCACGCAGCAGCACTCGGAAAAACTGGAGAAGACGTGGCATGAATACTTTAACTGAAATTTCGATTTCCCCGGCTGTTAATGTCTCCGTCACCGACGAATTCCTGACGGTGGAACTGCAGGACGGGCGGAAAATTTCTGTCCCGACCGCTTGGTATCCCCGCCTCGCTCATGGAACTCCGGCAGAACGCCGCCAATGGAAGATCTCTTATTCCGGAGAAGGACTGCACTGGGAAGCGCTTGATGAAGATATTAGCATCAAAGGCCTCATCGCCGGACGTCCCTCCAATGAAAATCCGGCCATGATCAAAAAGTGGATGGAAACACGAAAAAGCGTGTACGAAATAAAACCGCGTAAGAAACCTGATTTGGCCGTCGCCGAAAAACCCGGCAGATACAGAGTGAAGAAAGCCAGCAAATGAAACACAGCGAATGGATTGCCATTTTAGATTACGGCTCACAGGTGACGCAGCTGATTGCCCGCCGCATCCGCGAGCAAAAGGTGTACTGCGAAATCATCCGCTTTGACACCAAAGCCGCCGACCTCGCCAAACGCGCGCCGAAAGGCATTATTCTTTCCGGTGGCCCGGCCAGCGTCACCGATCAGGGCTCGCCGCTGTGCGATCCGGCGATTTTCGAACTCGGCATTCCGATCCTCGGAATCTGCTACGGCATGCAGCTCACCGCGCAGACGCTCGGCGGCAAAGTGCACCGCGGCACGAAACGCGAATACGGCAAAGCCATGATGCAGGTCACCAAGCCCTGCCCGCTTTTCCAAGGTTTGGAAAAAAATCTACAGGTCTGGATGAGCCACGGCGACAAGGTCGAAGCGATTCCTGCCGGATTCGAAGCCGTCGCCGAATCCGACAACTGCCCGTACGCCGCCATGCAGAACTCCGCGAAGAAAATCTACGGCGTACAGTTCCATCCGGAAGTTGTCCACACGCCGCAAGGCGCGCAGATGCTCGGCAATTTTGCCTACAAAGTCTGCGGATGCTCCGGCGACTGGAAGATGAGCAAATTTATTGAAGACAACATTCTGGCCATCCGCGCCAAGGTCGGCAGCGATCACGTTCTGCTCGGACTGAGCGGCGGCGTCGATTCCTCCGTCGTGGCCGCCCTGCTCCACAAAGCCATCGGACCGCAGCTTCATTGCGTCTTCGTCGACAACGGCCTGCTCCGCTACAACGAAGCGCGCGAAGTCGAAGAACTTTTCGGCAACGCCTTTGGTATCGACCTGCACACCGCCCATGCTCAGGACACTTTCCTCGACGCGCTGGCTGGCGTCACCGACCCAGAGAAAAAACGCAAGATCATCGGTAAAACCTTTATTGATATCTTCGCCGAAAAAGCGCGCACCTTAAGCGGTAAGGTCAAATATCTCGCGCAAGGCACACTTTATCCCGACGTGATCGAGAGCGTTTCGCCGATCGGCGGCCCGTCAGCCACGATTAAGAGTCATCACAATGTCGGCGGACTGCCCGCCGATCTGAAGTTTGACCTGATTGAACCGCTCCGCGAACTTTTCAAAGACGAAGTGCGCGCCGTCGGCCGCGAACTCGGACTGCCGAGCTATGTTGTCGATCGCCAGCCTTTCCCCGGCCC
>CAZSSI010000098.1:0-5386 GCA_964609345.1 uncultured Verrucomicrobiota bacterium
CTAGTGGCATCTTGTTTTGACACTCGAACTGGATATTTGCCTTCGTCATGGCATCTGCAACTTCGTCTTCCAGTTTGCTCATTTCATCCCCAGCAGGACAGTGTTTTCGCCATACTTCAGTTTTTTACAGGTTTGATTAACGACATCGTGAATGTAGCGCGGCGGTTCGGGGGCGGCAAGACCAACTCATTGCTTCCCGGCGCGTTTGAGCAGGTCGCGTTCGTGGCTCGTCAGCGTGTGTATGCCTTGCTGGGCGGCTTTGTCGAGGATGCGGTCGATTTCGGCGCGGCTGACGGGCGGTTTTTCTTTCGGACTGAACTTTTCTTTCAGCTTATGCAGGACGTCGGGCCGTCCGATGACGGTGGCGTAGATGTAGCCGACGATACCGCCGCTTAGGTGCGCGGAGTTAGCGATGTGTCCGCCCGCTCCGAAGGAGAGGGTGTTGAAAAATTCGTAGGCACCGATCAGGAGGACGAAGACCCACGCTTTGATCGGCACGAAGGGCATGAAGATGAGGATAAGTTCGCGGTTGGGGTAGAGCGCGGCGTAGGCGCCGAGTACGCCGAAGATGGCGCCGGAGGCACCGACGCAGGAGCCGTAGGGCGAAAGGAGCGACCAGCCGAGTCCGCCGAGTATGCCGCTCAGGAAGTAGAGGGCGAAAAAGCGGTTGGTGCCAAGCGTCCGTTCGGTTTCCGGACCGAGGAAGTAGAGGCCGAGCATGTTGGAGAGTAAATGGCCGAAGCTCTGATGGATGAACTGGTAGGTGATGAGCTGCCAGACGCTGAAAGTGGTCCACCAGTTGGCTTGCAGGGCGCCAAAATAACTTAGCGGGAAGCCCAGAAGGTGTTCGATAACGTAGGCGGCGATGTTGGCGATAAGGAGCATTTGGACGCCAAAGGTCAGTTGCATCGGGTTGCCGTTTATCTCTTGAGTTGCGGTTCGCATAGTGGGGGCATCATAACCGTTTTTTAATGAATTGCAAAAGAGAGCCGGTTAAATTAACTTCCCAACCCAATTGCGGAGATTCAGGACACAAAATGGCAGATATATTTGTAAAACCTTATGACGAACAGCACAAACCCAACGGGCGGTTTGTTAAAACCGGACTGGTCGTGCTGGCTGTAACCGTGGTGGTGATTGGTCTGTGTATTTGGATGGACAACCGTTCCGCCAAAGCGGCAGGACCCAAACCGGTTGCTCAGGAGAACCCGGCGGCCCAGCCGATCAAAACCTCAGTTCCAGCACCCGCACCGGTTGCTCAGCCCGCCCCGGCTGTTTCTTCCGTCGGCTCCCGCGACCAGCAGCTTTTTGCCCGCGCTCAGAGCCTCGCCACGGCCGGAAGTCTGGAGCAGGCGCGCGACTTGCTCGGCGAAGTGATTGCCTCGGCGAGCGATGAAAGCCTCAAAAACAATGCCATGCGCGTTCAGGGTCGCATTAACGTTCAGCTTTTCCTTTCTCCTGCGCCAACTCCCGAGAAGAAAACCTATGTCATTCAGCCCGGCGACTCGCTCGATCGGATTGCGCGGCAGAACAAGACGACGGTCGATCTGATCCGCAAGATGAGCAAAATAGAAAACAACAACATTTATCCGGGCGGACGACTGACTCTTCCTGCCGCGCCGTTTGTCGTACAGGTGAGTAAATCGGCTAAGACGCTTGATCTGGTCATGAACGGAAAGCTGTTTAAACGGTACATTGTCGGACTTGGCGTAAACGGAAAAACTCCGCTTGGCAAGTTCCAGACTGTTGTCCATCAGACTAATCCCGACTGGACACCTCCGGGCGGCGGCACGATCAAGTTTGGCGACCCAAAGAACATTCTTGGTACACGCTGGATGTCGATTCAGGATTCAACCCGCCCGGATATTAAAGGGTTTGGAATTCATGGGACGCCGTTGCGTGACAGTATCGGTGCAGAAACCAGTAACGGCTGTGTCCGGATGCTGAACGAAGATGTCGAAGAGCTTTTCCTTCTGATTCCGCGCGGAACGGAAGTTGTCATCAGCGAATAAGAAGATGCCGTCCTGCCGGATGGCGGAATAATGGAATAACAGGAATAGTGGAATAATGGCTATTGCAGGATATTTGAAACAGTTTGGACTTTCGGAGTGGACGGGCGTTTCTGTTTCTTTTGCCGCAGTATTCCGGTATTCCATCAATCCATAACCCCATGGAGTCTTTATGCCGCCTTTTACACTGCCTTTTGAAAAACCGGTGCTTGAACTCGAGAAGAAACTGAATGAGCTGGTGAACTTCAGCAAGAAGCAGGATATCGACGTTTCGCACGAGATCGAGCTGATGAGGGAAAAGATCGCCGCAACCCGCGGCCAGATCTACGGCAACCTGACCGCATGGCAGAAAGTTCAGGTCGCCCGTCATCCCGATCGTCCTTATACGTTGGATTACATCCGGAACATGACCACTGATTTTGTCGAGATCCACGGCGATCGGATTCACGGGGATGACCGCGCCATTATTGGCGGCTTCGCCAAAATCGACGGGCAGAAAGTCATGATCATTGGTTCGCAGAAGGGGCGCGACACCAAGAGTAATCTCGAATGTAATTTCGGCTGCGCTTACCCTGAAGGTTACCGCAAGGCACTGCGTCTGATGAAACTGGCCGACAAATTCAACGTGCCGATCGTTACGCTCATCGACACTCCCGGCGCGTTCCCTGGTCTTGAATCCGAAGAGCGTCATATTGCTGAAGCCATCGCCGTTAATTTGCGCGAAATGTTTAACATCCGCGTGCCGATCATTGTAACCATTATCGGCGAAGGCGGTTCCGGCGGCGCACTTGGCATTGGTATTGGCGACCGTATTCTGATTTTCGAGCACGCCTATTATTCCGTCATTTCGCCTGAAGGTTGCGCGGCGATTCTTTTCAAAGACCGCGCCTATGCCGACAAATCAGCCGAGGCTCTCAAAATCACCGCCCAGCACCTCATTGAAAATAAGCTGGCCGATGAAGTTGTGCCGGAGCCGAGGGGCGGGGCGCATACCGACCCGAAAGCTGCCGCCGAAAACCTCAAGGCGGTACTGCTACGCAACCTAGATGAACTGAAAGAGCAATCTCCAGAGCAGCTCATGAGTGGACGCTACGACAAGTTCCGCGCTATGGGCGTTTTTAATGGATAATCCGTCGGTTTTCCGGAGCGGATTGGTTTTTTCAGAACCTTGAAAAAGTGGATTTGGGCCTTGTGTTTGAAGGCCGAAACACTAGGATGTCCGCTCTTTTGTGAACCGTAGGAAGCGAACTAACCGGCCGGGTGGCCGTGAGCGTCTTGCGGAGAGAAAGGAAATAACCCCGGGACGGGGTGCCCCGCGCAATGCGGACGCAGACGTCGCCGGATAGAAAAAGTAGAAATATCATGGCAGATACACTCACCATCGGCAAAGACGCAGACGCGATCGATGCAATGTACAGCAATACCCTCAAGGACTTCGCCGTCGGTTCCATCGTGCCCGGCAAAGTACTCCGCATCCAGGACGACGAAGTGCTCGTCGATATCGGTTATAAATCAGAAGGCATCGTCGACGGCGACGAATTCGCAGATGTAAGCGCCGTTCAGGTCGGCGACACTATCGAAGTATTTCTCGAAAGCCTCGAAAATGACCACGGCATGGTTGTCCTCAGCAAAAAACGTGCTGAGCAGCAGCGCAAATGGGATCATATCGTCAATGACTGCGAAGAAGGCAGCCTGGTCGAAGGCATGATCACCCGCGCCATCAAAGGCGGTTTCATCGTCGACATCGGCGCCGACGCATTCCTGCCCGGCTCTCAGGTGGACGTGGTTCCGGTTCGAAACCTCGACGACTACATCGGTCGCACGCTGCAGGTCAAAATCCTTAAAATCAACAAAGAGCGCAAAAACATCGTCGTTTCCCGCCGCGAGATCATCGAAGAAACCCGCCGCGAACAGAAACTCAAACTGCTCGGCGAAATCAAGGTCGGCCAGCTCCGCAAGGGCACGGTCAAGAATATCACCGACTTCGGTGCGTTCGTGGATCTCGACGGTATCGACGGCCTGTTGCATGTCACCGACATGAGCTGGGGCCGCATCAATCATCCGACCGAAATGGTTCGCGTTGGCGACCAGATCGAAGTGATGATTCTCGATATCGACCTCGACAAGGAACGCATTTCGCTCGGTCTGAAACAGACCCTTTCCAACCCGTGGCAGGACATCGACGCCAAGTATCCGATTGGCACCCGCATTTGCGGTAAGGTCGTCAGCCTCGCTCCGTACGGTGCGTTCGTCGAAATCGAAGAAGGTGTGGAAGGTCTCGTTCACGTTTCCGAAATTTCCTGGACCAAACGAATCCAGCGCGCCGCCGATGTACTCAAAGTCGGCGAAGAAGTTCAGGCGGTTGTTCTGTCGATCAATATGGACGATAAGAAAATCTCGCTCGGCATGCGCCAGACCGAAGAAAATCCGTGGGAAGTCGCTGCGCTCAAATACCCGATCGGCTCGCTGGTCAAGGGTAAGGTTCGCAACTTCACCTCATACGGCGCGTTCGTCGAAATCGAAGAAGGTGTTGATGGAATGATTCACGTGTCCGACATGTCGTGGACGCGCAAAATCAACCATCCTTCCGAAGTTCTCAAGAAGGGCGAGGAAGTCGAAACCATCGTACTGGAAATCGATTCCGCCAATCAGCGTATCTCTCTTGGTCTCAAACAGGCTCAGGAAGATCCGTGGGCTCGTATTACCGACGCCTACAAAGAAGGCCAGAAGATCACCGGTAAAGTCACCAAGCTCACCAACTTCGGTGCGTTTGTTGAACTCGAAGATGGTATCGACGGACTGGTTCACATCAGCCAGATCAGCGATGCGCACATCGAAAAAGTTAAAGACGTCCTCAGCATCGGCGACCAGGTCGAAGCCCGTATTGTTAAGATCGATCCGGTTGAACACCGTATCGGCCTCAGCATCAAGGCGGCCAAGATTGCGGATGAAGATTTTGAGATCAGCGACGAGCTGCTGACCGGCCTGCGTCCGGGCGAAGAACTGGTTGACCTTTCTTCGGCCTTTGACGGTCTGCTGACCGGCAACGAAGAATGGCATCCCGGCCAGAAAAACTAAAACGGAGAATTAACTTTCGTTTGATAACCCGCCCCGAAAATTGGGGCGGGTTTTTTTTGCCCTCACGGAAAAAGCAAAAAAAGCGGCATCCTCCAGCGCACCAGAGAACTTTCGACTGGCCCGTGTGTCATTACCCCAAACTAACCGTTGCGCAGGTCATGATTTATTCTCATCGAACAGAATTTTTCTCCGCACATGGAGCAGTAGCGCTGTTTGACGTCGAATTTTTCGCCGGGCGGCATGGATTCTTTGCGGAAGCGCAGGGCGCGTTCCGGGTCGAAGCAGAGGTTGAACTGGTC
>CAZSSI010000099.1:0-5370 GCA_964609345.1 uncultured Verrucomicrobiota bacterium
GCGCGAATCCGCTGCCGGTTTTTATTCCCTGTCACCGTGTCGTTGCCAAAACCGGATTCGGCGGTTTCGGCAGCGGCCTGCCGTGGAAAGTTCTGCTTTTACGAATGGAAGGTGCGCTATGAACAAACAACCGACGCCCTATCTCTGCCATATTTTTGTCTGCACCAACGTGCGCGAAAATAATCCGGCCAATCCGGGGTGCGGCGCGAAGGGCGGCGCGGAACTGAAAGCCAAACTGAAAGCGGCGGTGAATGCGCGCGGATGGAAAGGTAAAGTCCGGGTTTCGTCCACCGGCTGCCTCGGCCTCTGCGCACAGGGCCCGAATGTTCTGCTCCATCCGCAAGGCATCCATTTTTCAACCGTCACAGAGAATGATCTTCCTGCCATTCTCCGTGAGGTTGAAGAGGCGCTTTAAACGATGGTTTTTTTTGTGGCCTTGGCCAGCACCTTCCAGAGTTCTTCCGGCGTCTTGGCTGTCATCAAAGAATCGCGCGCTTCTTTGGTGGAAAAGCTCTGCGTTAAGCCAGAAAGCAGTTTTAGATAGAACGCACTGGCTGCGGTCGGAATGACCATGTAGAAGAAAATTTTAGAAAGCTTGTCGCCGTCCGCACCGAATTTGACGCCCTTTTTGCTGACGCCCAGAGTCAGCGTCAAGCCGCCGCCTTCCACGCCGCGTATGTGCGGAAAAGCAATGCCGTGTTCAACGGCGGTTGATACGATTGCTTCGCGCCGGAGAGCGGCGTCGTGCAGATCGTCACAGCTTTCAACGTAACCGTGCTCGCGGAGATTAGAGCACATTTCGAGCAGGATTTCTTCTTTGGTGGTTCCTTTGAGCGACGGGATCATCAGCTCGGGCGAAGAAAAGCGTTCGATACCGCGTTTGACGGGGTCGGCCCAGCGCCGCCGCGGCGAGTTGCGGGTGAGAGGAACGTCGGGCGAATAAAGAATACGAGTGCAGTTGGGGCAACGGTTGAGTTCGTCGCCGCCATGAATGCTGTTGACCATGGTCTTGGTCAGTGCATAACCGCAACCGGAGCAGTTTTCTCCAGTGATCGGAACAATGGCTTCGATATTCTTCTGCAACAGGCGGTTGAAGTGGTTTTTGAGTTCGACCGGCAGTTCGCCCGCCAGCGTGGCGACGCTTTTATCCAGTTGCTGTAAACGGGCCGACGGCATGGACGCCTGCTGCTGTGCGCGGGCGACGATGAGATCCTGTAACTGGATCAGATGTTTGATTGTGTGCGTTTCTTTGCGAACCATTGGTTTCTCCTTTAAATTTTTCTACCGGCGGCGAGGAAGGCATCGTACAGATCGTTGTAGGATGTTGTGACAGGAAACTGCGGAAATTGTTCAATTACATTTTTTGGCGGACAAAACAAGATGCCCGCATCGGCTTCAGCCAGCATGGACGTGTCATTATACGAATCGCCGGCGGCGATCACCTTGAACTTCAGATGGTGTAGCGCTTTGACCGCCTCACGTTTCTGGTCAGGCATACGCAGGTGATAATCCGCCACGCGTCCTTCGCCGTCAATTTTGAGGCGATGGCACAGTAGCGTCGGATGGCCAAGCTGCTTCATCAGCGGCGCGGCAAAATCGTAAAAGGTGTCGGAAAGAATGATGACCTGAAATTTTTCGCGTAGCCGGTTGAGAAATTCATGCGCGCCGGGCAGAGGACCCATCCCAGCGATTACCTGCTGGATGTCTGCAAGCTTCAGGCCGTGCTGATCCAGGATTTTCAGGCGCTGTTTCATCAGCACATCGTAATCCGGAATATCGCGGGTTGTGGCACGCAGCTCCTTGACACCGGTACGCTCCGCCACATTGATCCAGATTTCCGGAACCAACACCCCTTCCAAATCTAAACAGGCAATTTGCATGAATTTCCTTTCCGACCTCGAAAGCGCCCCATTTTAAATTTCCATTTCGTTATGGCAAAATAATAAGGAAACCTTTTTAATTCCGACCCTCCTAATGGATTTGCCGGTTCCGGTCGAACTTTTGCCCTTCAACCAGCAAACGAAAATCAGAAATCGGAAATCAGTCGCATGCCTTCTTTTATTAAAAAAATCGGAAAACTGTTCAAAAAGCAGGAAACCTATCGCCCCTCGCAGCTCAAAGCCGCCGCCAAGCCCGCTGTTGAAGCAAAGAAAAAACCGTCTAAACAGCAGCCTAAAGCAGAAGCGCCCCGCAAACACACAGCCCCTCGCGGCGGTCACGACCGCAAACCGGAGCACACAAAACACCCCGCCGCACAAAAAACGCCGCCACCGGCTCCTGCTCGCAAGCCTTCCGAACCGTGGGATCCCACCACCTTTCAGGTCGAACCGAAGGAAGGCAAAACCCGCTTTCAGGACATGAATCTGCCGGTCGACATCTTCCACGCTATCGCCGACCTCAATTTTCAGTACTGCACTCCCATTCAGGCCGAAATCCTCCCTCTCACCCTCGAGGGCAAAGATATGGCTGGCAAAGCGCAGACCGGTACCGGAAAAACCGCCGCCTTCCTGCTCGGCATTCTCACCCGTTTCATAAAAAGCAAACAAGAGGCTCCGAAACCCGGAACGCCGCGCGCGCTCATTCTGGCTCCGACGCGCGAACTCGCCATGCAGATTCGCGACGACGCCGAAAAACTCAGCAAATACACCCCATTCAAAACCATCGCCATCTACGGCGGAATTGACTACGACAAACAGCGCCGCATGCTTGAAGAGCCGGTCGACATCATCGTCGCCACACCGGGCCGCCTGATCGACTTCGCCAGTCAGGGCGTCATCAACCTGCGCGAAGTCGAAGTGCTCGTCATCGACGAAGCCGACCGCATGCTCGACATGGGTTTCATCCCCGACGTCCGCAAAATTGTTTTAAAAACTCCGCCGAAAGAAAAACGGCAGACCCTGCTCTTCAGCGCCACCCTCGACGACAAAGTCATGCGCCTCGCCGCCGCCTGGATGGTTGATCCAGGAAAAATTGAAATCGAAGCCGATCATAACGCCACCAAGCTGATCGACCAGCAGGTGTACATCGTCACCGACGACCAGAAATTCGCCCTGCTCTACAACATTCTCAAAAAAGAAGTCATCGACGGCTCCGCGCTCATCTTCACCAACCGCCGCGACCAGACCGAACGCCTCGCCGACGCCCTCTTCCGCTACGGCATCGACTGTGAAATTCTCTCCGGTGCCGTTGCCCAGAACAAACGCCAGCGCATTCTCGCCGACTTCAAAGACGGCCGCTGTAAACTGGTCGTCGCCACTGACGTCGCGGGTCGCGGCATTCACGTTGACGACATCACCCATGTCGTCAACTTCAACATCCCAGCGCAACCCGACGACTATGTCCACCGCATCGGTCGCACCGGTCGTGCCGGCAAAAAAGGCATTTCTGTCACCTTCGCCTGCGAAAAAGAATCGTTCGAACTGCCGGCCATTGAAGAACTGCTCGGCAAGCGCCTGCCTTGCATTCAACCCGAACCGGAAATGCTTATCCTGCCGGCACCGGTACGTAAAGCACCGCACCGTGAAAGCCGTCCGCCAGCACGCGGCGGTGATCGTAGCGGAGGCCGCCCGCCGCCGCGCCGTTCCGGCCCGCGCCGTTGACCAAAAAGGCCGTCCTTCCGGGCGGCCTTTTTGTTTCTACAGATTGGAACCTTCGGCTTTATTCGGCGGACGGAACTTCTTCCGTTACGATAAGGGTTTCCGTGTGGCCGTTGCCGTTTTTGGTGAGGCCGTCGGGTTCTTTGCCGGTTCTTAGGATTTCCATCACCTGTTCACCGTCGAGTGTTTCATATTTGATGAGCAGCTCGGCGATCAGCTCCAGCCGGTCGCGGTGATCGTTGAGAATCTTGATGGCGGTTTCATGCGCTTCTTTCAGAATGCTGTCGATCTCTTCGTCGATTTTCAGCGTGATCTGCTCGCTATGCTTTTCGGGCCGACTGATTTCACGACCGAGGAACATTTGTTCCTGATCCGATCCGTAGTTGCGCGGGCCGAGCGTTTCGCTCATGCCGAATTCGCAGACCATGGCGCGGGCAATTCGGGTGGCGCGTTCAATATCATTCTGCGCGCCGGTGGTGACATCACCGAAAATCAGTTCTTCGGCGGCGCGTCCGCCCATCAGGCCGATCAGCATTCCCATCAGACGCTTGCGGCCTTGCGTGTAGCGGTCTTTTTCCGGCAGTTGCATGGTGGCACCTAAAGCACGTCCGCGTGGAATGACCGTCACTTTATGCAGCGGCTCGGTCTGCTCGGTTTTCGCCAGCACGATCGCGTGCCCGGCTTCGTGATAAGCGGTCAGCTTTTTCTCTTCGGTGTCGAGCATGTGACTGCGACGTTCTCGACCCCACGACACTTTGTCGCGGGCTTCTTCAAAGTCAGGCAGTTCGACGGCTTCCGCGCCGCGCCGCGCCGCCAGCAGCGCCGCTTCGTTGACGAGGTTCATCAAGTCGGCACCGGAGAAGCCAGGAGTACCGCGCGCTACTTTGCTGAGATCCGCATTCTTGTCGACGGTAATGCGTTTGATGTGAATGTTGAGAATTTCTTCGCGCCCGTGGAGGTTCGGCAGATCAATATAAACCTGACGGTCGAAGCGGCCCGGACGCATCAGCGCGGGGTCGAGTACGTCGGGACGGTTGGTAGCGGCGATGATAATAACCCCTTCGGCGGTATCGAACCCGTCCATCTCAACGAGAAGCGCATTCAGCGTTTGTTCGCGTTCGTCGTGTCCGCCGCCCATACCGGAAAACCGGCTGCGGCCGACGGCATCGATTTCATCGATAAAAATGATACACGGCGCGCTCTTGCGGCCCTGCTCGAACATATCGCGCACACGGCTGGCGCCGACGCCGACAAACATTTCAACAAAGTCCGAACCGCTGATGGAGAAGAACGGCACGTCGGCCTCACCAGCGACGGCACGGGCGATCAGCGTTTTTCCGGTACCCGGCGCACCCGCCAGCAGAACGCCCTTAGGCATTTTACCGCCGAGCCGCTGGAACTGTTTCGGGTTTTTTAAAAACTCGACCACTTCCTGAAGCTCTTCTTTGGCTTCGTCCACGCCGGCGACATCGGCGAACGTCGTACGGTTTTTATCGTCGCGCTGAAGCAGTTTGGCGCGGCTCTTGCCGAAGCTCATCGCACGGCCACCCGCCATCTTCATCTGCCGGAAGAAAAAGAAATAGATAAGGATGAAGCCGATAGCGAAAGGCGCCACGTTCCAGAACACCTGCCAGAACGGCGAATTCGCCTTCACCTTGAAGGTGACATTGTTTTCCTGAAGCATTTTAAAAAGGTCTTCGGTAACCACCACGTCCACGCGGAACGGCTCCAGCTTGCCGGTTTTAGGATCTAGGTTTGTCTTCTCCCCGGCAAT
>CAZSSI010000100.1:0-2734 GCA_964609345.1 uncultured Verrucomicrobiota bacterium
GCGCGCTGGCCGCCGTCCTGCTGATCGTCGCCTACAACATGAGCGAGTGGCATTTCTTCGTGAAACTCTTCTACAGCCCGCGCAGTGACATCCTCGTCCTGCTCACCGTTTTCCTGCTGACGGTCTTTGCCGACCTGACCGTCGCCATTCAGACCGGCGTCGTACTTTCCGCACTTCTGTTTATGCGCCGCATGGAAACGGTGACGAATGTCGGCGTGATCAATCTGGATGATGAAAGCGTCGACAAAAACGATCCGAACGCTCTGACGCGCTTCACTGTGCCGAAAGGTGTCGAGGTGTTTGAAATCAACGGTCCGTTCTTCTTCGGTGCGGCCAGCAAGTTTCAGGACGAGATCAGTAAAATCCGTATGCCGAAGGTTCTGATTCTGCGCATGCGGAATGTTCCGGCGATTGACGCGACCGGCCTGAGAGCACTCGAAGGCGTCGTCACCGCCGCGCACCGCGACGGCACCGTCCTGCTGCTTTCCGGTATTCATAAGCAACCAGCCGCCGCGATGAAAAAATCTGGATTGATCGAAAAGATCGGCCACGCCAATATTCATAAAGATATCAGCCGGGCTTTAGACAACGCCCGGCAAATCATACAAGGACCACACAACCCCAAAGAGGAAAGAAAGAACGCATGAACAGCGACTCCGTAACGATTAGAGACAACACCGCCAACCCCGCTCCGCTCGGCCTGCTGGCCTTCGGCATGACGACCGTCCTGCTGAACCTGCACAACGCCGGACTTTACGAACTCAACGCGATGATTCTCGCCATGGGAATTTTCTACGGCGGAACCGCGCAGGTCATTGCCGGTATTATGGAATGGAAAAAGAACAACACCTTCGGAACAACTGCTTTTATATCGTACGGCTTCTTTTGGCTGACGCTCGTCGCGCTGATTGTCATGCCGAAACTCGGTTGGGCGGCACCAGCCTCCGGCATGGCGATGGCCAGCTTCCTCGGTCTGTGGGGCTTCTTCACGCTGCTTCTGTTTATCGGAACGCTGAAACTCTCAAAGGCTCTGCAGGTTGTTTTCGGCACACTCGTTGTGCTGTTCGCCTTGCTGGCCGTCGGTGATGCCACCGGAAATGCGATGCTCAAAACGATTGCCGGTTATGAAGGACTCGTCTGCGGATTCGCCGCCATCTACACCGGCATGGCGCAAGTTCTCAACGAAGTGTACGGGCGAACCGTTCTGCCGCTGGGCGCGATCAAAGCCGGAAAGTGAACGACGGCTTTTCTTCCAGCGACCACAGCGGGATCGGTATCCAGGCGAGCTGCATATAGGCGCGGTCGTTTTTCTGACCAAACGCGACGAGACCGCAGAGAAAGTAGTACGATGTCAGCCGATCGTATTTGATCTGGTTTAACGAGGTCGAAGGCCACACATAGCAGACCCCCATTTGATCCGGTTTGACACCGTCCAGCGTCGTTGTGATCCGGCATAGTGAATCAGGCGCCATCACATTCGGGCATCCGGGCATCTGCTGTTCCTTGGTGACCGGCATCAGACTGGATTCGTACGCCACCAGAGGAATGATGCCGGCCCGCATAAACCGCTGGTAAGCGAGACAGTCGCCGCGCGGATAGTCATAGACTTCCGAGTCGCCGGCGACAAACAGACCGGCCAGAAACGGCAGGACGGTTGTACCCCAGCAATCGGTCTTGACGCATAAACTGCGCCCGCCGCGCTTAGCGTCAGGCAGCCAGAACGACCGTTCGCGATACGGCCCAACCGGAATGCTCCAGACAAACTCCCGATGAAGCTTGGCTTTGTAGCCAATGTAGGCTCCGCGCTCAAAAGACAATGTCACGTCGCTGGACTCTGCTTCCATGCGAATCCGATCCATCTGCTGAGGTGCCGAAGCCGGCAGATAGGCTTCCCACTCTCTCCGTGTCCCTGAGCCGTTTCCTTCCAGTGAAGCAAAATTACAACAGCCGCAAACCAGCAGCAGAATCAGTGTAAAAACAGACAGGAAAACAGGTTTCATTGTGCTGGCTTGTGTAAGCAATCCCCGCCGGGAAGTCAACTGTTCGCAGGTTGTCTTTCCGGATTATGTCCGGTAAACTTCGAACCATGAAAAAGCTTCTGTTCTCCGGCATCCTGCTCATCTCTGTTGCGGCATTTGGCATTGAAAAGGGATCGCCGCGCGCCGCCGTTCTTGCTGAACTGGGCGAACCGAACGGTTCAATGCGGCGTGATGGAAAAGAAATTCTTCTGTTCAAAACAGGCACAGTGACCTTGCAGAATAATATCGTGAGCGAAATCAGCCTTTCGCAGGAATATGCGCGGAAAGCCGAAGAGCGGGAGTTGAAGGCTAAAGAAATCCGCGCGGTAGAGCTGGCAGAACTGGAAAAGCAGAAACAGCTTTACCCTGAAGATCACGTTATTCAAATCGGATGCGAATACAGCAAAACCGAAAACTGGGATGCCCTTCCGGAATTTATCCGTCCCGCTTTGGGCAAACACCGTTACAACATTTACATTCCACGGGGCTATCACGAATCAGACGAACACTACTATCCCGCTCTATTTCTGGAATCGCCCGCGCTCTGGGACAGCGTAAAAGAGCGCGTCCGCAAAGAAAAATGGATCGTCATCATCCTGCCCGACGCCGCGCCGGAACAGATCGGCAAAACCATGAACGGAAGTTTTCTTGCCGCCTATGACGACGCAACCGCCCGCTTCCGCATGGCCAAAGACTACCGCTTTATCGCCGGACGG
>CAZSSI010000100.1:2834-5286 GCA_964609345.1 uncultured Verrucomicrobiota bacterium
CTGCCGGAACCATTCGCCAATAACGCTATCGACTGGATGAAAAAAGAATACAATATTCCGTGAACTAACCTCGGAGGTTCAAAATGAAAAAGTTGCTGTTGCCTGTGGTCTTGATGCTTCTCGCCGGATGCGACTATGAAATTCCGCTGAGTCAAACGCCGTCCGCTTCAGCCAACCCGGCTTTGGCTGGAACTTGGGCCGGGCAATTGACTGACGAAAAACCTGTTTCGATGGAAGTCAAAACATCAGGAACCGATTACCTCGTCACCTATACCGAAGGTAATAACACGCTCACCTTTAGAGGCTTTGAAATTAAAGCGGGCGGTTTGAGCCTGATTCAGCTCGCAATGAAAGATAATGAGAAAACACTGTATTTCTTCGTTAAATACTCCGTTGATCTCGAAGAGCTGTCTATTTACCGCCTCAATCCTGAGGTCGTATCTGCTAAATGCCAGACCACGGAAGAACTGCTGAGCGACCTGACGGTTCACCGGAACAACCCATTCCTGTTTACCGAACCGCTGAAGTTCACCCGATCAGCTCAGCAGTGATTGCGCGGCGAGATATCCGGTCGTCCAAGCGGCCTGCAAATTGAATCCGCCAGTCAGCGCATCAATATCCAGCACTTCACCGGCAAAATATAGGCCGGGAACAAGGCGGCTTTCCATGGAATGAAAATTCACTTCCTTTAATCGGATGCCGCCGCAGGTGACAAACTCCTCACGGTGCCGGTTTTTTCCGGTGATGGGGAGAACGAAGCCGCTGACCTGCGCCGCGATATGCCGCAATGCTTTGACTGGACAAGCTCCCCACTCTCGCGTTTCGTCCACACCGGCGTGAGCGGCCAGCAGTTTCCAAAGTCTGGAGGAAAGGCCGACCGGCGACCACGTTCCAACCTGTTTGCGCGGCGAGGCGGCGCGGAATTTTTCAAGTGTTTTAAAAACCTGTTCTTCGCTCAGCACCGGAAGCCAGTTGATCTTCATTTCAAAGTGATATTTTGTTTCCGCCAGCGTCCGCGCACCGAACGAAGAAAGGCTTAGAACCGCCGGACCGCTGACGCCACCGTGCGTAATCAGTAGCGAGCCTTCAGCCTTCAGTCCCGGAGCGCTGACACGGACATCTTCAACCACAATTCCAGCCAGTGCAGTGAACTCCTTGTCGGACGTGTTGAAAGTAAAAAGCGACGGCACGCACGGCTCAATCGTATGGCCCAATCCTTCAATAAATTCACCGCCACCCGTCGCCACCAGCAGTTTTTTACAACCGAGCTGTTCACCATTCGCCAGCTTGACGTTAAATCCACCGTCAAAACGCCAAACCTTGGCGACTTCCGCGTTCGTCCGGACATTCACACCGGTTTTTAGCAGCGCGTTGATGACATCTTCGGAAGTGTCCGACTGCGGAAAGAGACAGCCGTCGGCGAGCGTCACCAGCTGTACGCCGTGCAACTCGAACCACTCAATGGTTTCCGTCGGGCCGAAGCGGTGAAACGGGCCAATCAGTTCCGCGCCGCCGCGCGGATAGTTTTTTACAAACTCGCGGATATCGGAACATTGATGCGTCAGATTACAGCGCCCGCCGCCGGAAACGCGCACCTTTGCCAGCGGTCGAGACCCTTTTTCCAGCACGAGAACGTTCAGTTCCGGAGCTTCCTCGGCCAGAACTGCGGCGGCGAACATTCCCGCCGCCCCGCCGCCAATTATGATGACATCTGAAGAAATCATTCTGCTTAACGTCCGTGGAACAGCCGGTTGGTGTAGTCCTTAAGCGTATGCCCGTCGCGCCGGACATCCCCAAACTGAATCCAGTAGGCAAAGACATGCTGAATCAGCGACAGTTTATAAAAATTTTCCATGGCGGGAGACTACACCACGGAATAAACCACGAAAAGGTTCCTGTTGCCGGAAGATTCCGGCGGCAACCGGAATGGCAAAACAGAATCAGAAAAATCGCGGCTGTACAGTGCCGTCGGTTCCGCTACGATTCCCGGCGTACCGGAAAACATAAACGAAAGGGCTAACGATGAAGCAGGTTGTATTCTATGCATTGGCGGCAGGACTGGTTTTGAGCGCAGGATGTTCCAAAAAAGAAGAACCTGCGAAAGTCATACCGAAGGAGCCAGTCGCCCAACAAACCCCGGCAGCACCGGCGCAGGTGACGGAAAAAGTGACAGCGATAGCTACACAAGCTCAGGCGATCACCAAAGACGTTGCTCAGAAAGTTGAAGCGGTCAAAAGCGCACTGACGGTTAAGCCCGAACAGGTCATGGCCGAGCTCAACCAGCCGGTCGCGGACATCAAAGCCAAAGTCGCCTCGCTGGGACAACCCGAACTGCTGGCCAGCGCAAACGCCTATAAGGACGTGATCGTTGCCAATAAAGATAAACTCGCCAGCCTCACCTCTCAATTAAAGTCTCTGCCGATGAGCGACATGCTTGTCAAAGGCAAAGCGA
>CAZSSI010000101.1:0-5281 GCA_964609345.1 uncultured Verrucomicrobiota bacterium
AGACAAGCCCGGAAAATCCCATGAAGACCATGGCCAGAATGCCGGCGGTGATCAGCGCGATGGCCGTTCCTTGAAACGGTGCTGGCACTTTAGCTAGATCGAGCCGTTCGCGCAGGCTGGCAAAGAGCACCAGCGCCAGCGCAAAGCCGATCGCGGAGCAGGTGCCGAAAATGGTGGCCTCAATTACGCTGTGTCCGGCTTTCACGCTCAGTTCGGCCGCGCCCAGCACGGCGCAGTTGGTGGTGATCAGCGGCAGGAAAATCCCGAGCGCTTGGTAGAGCGGAGGGCTGAATTTCTGGAGGATAATTTCTACCACTTGAACCAGCGCAGCGATGACTACAATAAAGACCAGAATTTTTAGAAAGGCCAGTTTGATGACAATGCCGCCGATCGTGAAAGTCCGCGAGAGTACATAATTATAGATGAGCGACGTAACCATCGACGCCAGCGTCATGACAAAGATCACCGCGCCGGACATGCCGAGGGCTGTTTCGAGCTTCTTTGAGACGCCGAGAAAAGGGCAGATGCCGAGTATTTTGGAGAGTACAAAGTTGTTAACTAGAATCGCACCAATGGTAATCACCAGAACATTGTTTGCCATAAATGAACCCCGCAGATTTGACATGAAAGCGCGGACTTTAAATGATGCACTCCGCCAGTTCAATCATTCTGTGGTCAGGTTTTCGGTTTATGTTCGCATTAGATCGAGGCAATTTCGCGTCCGCGTTCAACGTAAAAGTAGTGATGGCCGATCGTGGTGAGGTAACACATGTCGCTGACCCAGTACGGGCTGACATAGTCGGCGTGATAATGCGTTGCGCCGCGGGTGTTGTCCTGAAGCTGTCCTTGTTCCATGAGAGCGATCAAATTCATGGCGTCAATAAAAGGTCCCGGCTGGCTCTGAGCGCGGCTGAGAAGTGGGCCGTAGTCGGGCGAATTGGTTTTCCAGATGCTGGCCATACAGGAAAAGGCACCATACTTGACGGTGACCGGCACCAGCTGGCTGAAATCGCCTTTGGCGCGGTTTAACATGACGTTCAGAACGGCCTGCATGCCATCCTGTCCTTCACCGCCAGCTTCCAATACCATACAGGCAGCAACAATCTGGCGGTCGTAGCTGTTTAAAAAGCCGTTGGCTTGCGCGCGCCCTGCGGCGACGCTGAACAGAACGGCAAAAAGTAAAATCTTCCGGTTCATGCTTTCTCCCCCTGTGCTTTAAATCTCCCCCGAGACGGCACGTTTGAAAAAGAGCGGAGGACTCTACGCAGGCCAAGATGGCGGTAAAGGGAAAAAGGCCGTTTTTTCCAGACATGGAAATCTGGTGCCGGGAGCTGGTTTCCATTCTAGTCCCGTGTTTAAAGGGTATAACGGAGTCCTGAACGGCAGAAAACAGCTCCGGACGACGGCCGTTTTTGGTTAACGAGAGGCAGAAATCGCCCCTGCAGAAGGCGGTTTGTGATGGTTAAATACCGGTTGGAGTCCGGTATTTAGTCTTCAATCGGTTCTGGCGGCGGAATGCAGACCGGTTCGATGTTCCAGATTTTTTCGGCGTACTCCCGAATGGTGCGGTCGCTGGAGAACCAGCCCATCCGGGCGACGTTGAGAATAGCTTTTTCGGCCCACGCGGCGGGCTGGCGGAACAAAGCATCGATCTTTTTCTGTATTTCGATATAAGGCCGGAAGTCGGCCATATAGAAGAAAGGGTCGCCGTGGCGGGTGAACTCGTTGAAAATGTCCATGTAAAGGTCCGGCTGGGTCGGATCGAAGGCGTTGACGCGGATTGCTTCGAGAACGTTCTGCAGTTCCGGGTCGCTGTCGTAGAAGTTCCACGAGTTGTACCCTTCGCGGGCAAGCTTTTCGAGTTCCTCTTCGCGATGGCCGAAGATGAAAATGTTTTCTTCGCCGACGTGCTGGGCGATTTCAATGTTGGCACCGTCCCAGGTGCCGACGGTGAGCGCGCCGTTAAGCGCCAGTTTCATATTGCCGGTGCCGGACGCTTCTTTTCCGGCGGTCGAAATCTGCTCGGACAGATCGGCGGCCGGAATAATCTTTTCGGCCAGCGATACGTTGTAGTCGGGCAGGAACACGCATTTCAGGCGGCCCGCGACAACCGGGTCGTGGTTAACAACTGCGCCGATGGAGTTGATGAGTTTGATGACACGCTTGGCTATGTGGTAGGCCGGCGCGGCTTTCGCAGCGAAAATAAACGTGCGCGGCACCATATCGATCTTCGGATTGGCCTTGATGCGCTGGTAGAGCGCAATCAGGTGCATGGCGCTGAGCATCTGCCGTTTGTACATGTGCAGGCGTTTGACCTGGACGTCAAAAAGCGATTCCGGATGAATCGGCACATGCAGCGTCTCCTCGATGTGCTGAGACAGCGCCACCTTATTGCGCCGTTTGATCGCCGTGAATTCTTTCTGAAAAGCCTTATCCGTAGCGAACGGCTCAAGCTTCTTGAGGTCTTCGAGATTTTTGATCCAGCTGTCGCCGATTTTATCGGTGATGAGTGCCGAAAGTTCCGGATTACACTTCAGTAACCAGCGGCGGTGGGTGATACCGTTGGTGATGTTGATAAATTTATTCGGATAGATCGCGTTGAATTCCGGCATAACCCGTTCGCGCAGGAGTTGCGAATGGAGTCCGGCTACGCCGTTGACCTTGTGACTGCCGATGACCGCCAGATTGGCCATACGAACCTGACGGGTGCCGTTTTCTTCGATCAGCGAAACGTTCTGAATCATTTCGGTGCTGCTGGGATGATCCATTTCCACACGTTGGAGGAAGCGGTGGTTGATTTCGTAAATGATCTGCAGATGGCGCGGCAGGACGCGCTCCAGCAATTCGACTGGCCATTTTTCCAGTGCTTCCGGCAGGAGCGTATGGTTGGTGTAGGCGCAGGTTTTAACTGTGATTTCCCAGGCTTTTTCCCACGGCAGGTGATTTTCGTCGCAGAGAACACGCATCAGTTCGGCGACGGCCAGCGCCGGATGAGTATCGTTCATCTGAATCGCGGTTTTCTGTGCGAACGCGTTGAAGTTGCTGTGGTTTTTCTGGTAGCGGCGGATGATGTCACGGATCGAGCAGCTGCAGAGAAAGTATTCCTGAATCAGCCGTAGCTCTTTTCCGGCGTGGGTGCTGTCCGACGGGTAGAGCACTTTGGTAACGTTCTCGGCCCAGTTCTTTTCTTCGACAGCGCGGATGTAGTCGCCCTGATTGAACACATCGAGCCGGAAGCCTTCGTCGGCCCGCGCGCTCCAGAGGCGAAACATATTCACGGTGTTGTTGTCGTAGCCGATCACCGGAATGTCGTAGGGCACGGCCTTGAACATCTGCCAGTCTGTCCAGACCGGGTGACGTCCGCGATGGGTGCTGGAAATATTTTCGATGCGACCGTAAACGAAGACCGGCACGGTATATTCCGGGCGGATCATTTCCCACGGATAACCGAGTTCCAGCCAGTTATCCGGACGCTCCTTCTGCCAGCCGTCTTCAAATTCCTGCCGGAAAATTCCGTGCTCATAGCGCAAGCCGTAGCCGTAAGCGGGAAGTTCCAGCGCCGCCATCGAATCAAGGAAACAGGCTGCCAGTCGTCCGAGGCCGCCATTGCCGAGTCCGGCTTCAACGTCCAGATCGATCACTTTCTGCAAATCAATATCCAGCCGTTTGAGCGCTTCGCGCGCGGCGTCCATCATTCCGAACGCCAGGACATTCTGTTCGAGCAGTTTGCCGATCAGAAATTCCATCGAAAGGTAATAGAGGCGCTTCACGTCCTGATCGAGATAAGCGCGTTGCGTCGCAGTGAAGCCGTCGACTGCCAGATCGCGCACCACATGAGCGAAGCTCCAGAACTTGTCGAAGTCTGTCGCGCTGCGCATATCTTTTCCGCGGCTGTAGCGCAGATGGAACAGCGTGCGCTCTTCGATCATGTCGGTGGTCACTTTGGTTTTACGCGGGCACTTCATGGTACGTCTCCTGATAGAAAAGTAAGAGAATCATAATTTGAATAGAAGCAGACCTGCAAATGAATTATCTTACCCATTATGTCGGACTGCCTCCAAAACTGTAAGATTACGCCGTATTACCGGAACCTGCTCAATTCCCTCGAGCCGAATCATCCGCTCCGCCGCACCGTTGAAAGGCTAGATGACTGTACGCCTATGCTCGGCGAACTGGCCGACCCTCTCGGCGAGGAGGCTCACAGTCCAGTGCCCGGACTCGTTCACACTTATCCGGATAAAGTTCTGCTGTTCGCCACGCTCGATTGCGCCGTTTATTGCCGCTACTGCACCCGTAGCCGCCTCGTCGGTTCACAGGAATGGAAGCTTTCAGACGAAGTTTTCCGAACGCTGGAAAAACTGACCGATGTACGCGATGTCCTGATTTCCGGCGGCGATCCGTTGACGCTTTCCGACGCCGATCTCGACGACCTGCTTTCCAACGTCCGGAAGATTAAACACATCCGTACCATCCGGATCGGTTCTAAAGTTCCGGCTGTACTGCCGTCGCGCATTACACCGGCGCTGGCGGCGATTCTGGCGAAACACCGTGTTTGGCTTCAGCTTCACTTTATCCATCCGGCGGAACTGACCGCCGAAATGACTCGCGCCTGTGACACGCTGGCCGAAGCGGGCGTTCCGATGGTCAGCCAGACTGTTCTGCTCAAAGGAATCAACGACAATGCCGACACGCTGGCGGAACTTTTCTACGGACTGCTCGAACGGCGCGTGAAACCGTACTACCTGTTCCAGTGCGATCCGGTACTCGGCTCGTCCAGCTTTCGCACACCGGTGGAGAAAGGGCTGCAAATCATCCGCGAACTGCAAGGCCGCATCTCCGGCCTCGCCATGCCAACCTTCGCCATCGACGCGCCCGGCGGCGGCGGAAAAATTTCACTACTGCCCAACTCGCAGTTCCGCCGCGAAGGAAATGAGATTGTCCTTACAAACTACCATGGCAAAGAATATCGTTATCCCGACCAGAAAACGTAGATGAGGAGAAAACGGTGAAAGCGGATATCGGATTGATTGGTCTGGCGGTGATGGGCGAAAATCTGGTGCTCAATATGGAGAGCAAGGGTTTTAAGGTCGCCGTGTTCAATCGTACTGTGGATAAAGTGGATGCTTTCATTGCCGGGCGCGGCGCGGGCAAAAAGTTTATCGGCTGCCACAGCATCAAAGAATTCTGCGCCAGCCTCGAGCGTCCGCGCAAGGTGATGATGCTGGTGAAGGCTGGCAAAGCGGTGGATGAACTGATTGATCAGGTGATTCCGTTTTTGGAG
>CAZSSI010000102.1:0-5209 GCA_964609345.1 uncultured Verrucomicrobiota bacterium
CGCGGATAGCGACGGCGAAAACGTCGATCCGTTTATCCACACCGTCGGAGCCGACCGCCTGCGCGCCGAGTACTTTTCCGGACTGAGGATCGAACAGCATTTTAATGCTGAGCGGCGCGGCTCCCGGATAATACGACGCGTGACTGGAGGGATGAACGTAAATTTTTTCAAACGGAATGCCGGCACGCTTCGCCGCCTTCTCGCTGAGACCGGTCATGCCGATGGCAAGATTGAACACCTTGCAGATCGCCGTGCCCTGCGTGTCGTTGTAGCGCGAGTCGCGGCCGAAAATAGTATCGGCGGCAATGCGTCCCTGCCGGTTGGCCGGGCCGGCCAGCGGAATGAGCGCAGGCTGACGGGTGACAAAATCGATCACTTCCACCGCGTCGCCGACCGCGTAAATATTTTTATCCGATGTCTGCATCCGGTCATTGACTTTGATGCCGCCGCGCGGGCCAAGTTCAAGCCCGGCCGCTTTGGCGAGCGCCGTTTCCGGCTTCACACCGATCGCCAGAATCGCCACACCGGTTTCGAGCGCTTCGCCGGAGCTGAGAGTAAGTTTTAATCCGCGCTCCGTATCCGAAAAAGCCGTGACTGAAACGCCGAGGCGCAAATCGACGCCGTTAATCGTCAGTTCCTGATGCAGAATGGAGACCATTTCCGGATCGGCCGGACCCATTACCTGCGGCGCGAGTTCGATCAGCGCGGTCGCGATTTTGCGGCGGCGCAGCGCCTCGGCCATTTCGAGACCGATATAACCGCCGCCGATGACGGTCGCATGCTGTTTGCCGTCGAGTGCTTTGATGATCCGATCCATATCCTCCATGTTGCGCAGGGACAGAACCTTCGGATTTTCAATGCCGGGAATCGGCGGACGAACCGGTTCCGCGCCGGGGCTGAGAATCAGGTTGTCGTAGGTTTCGCGGTAAACTTTTCCGGTCTCCATATTTTTGATTTCGACTGTTTTTTCCGAAGGCTGGATGGCGGTCACTTCGTTATGCGTACGCACATCCAGTCGAAACCGGGCGCGGAGCTGCTCCGGCGTGGTGACCAGCAGCCGGTCGCGGTCGGCGATTTCGCCGCCGATGTGATACGGCAGTCCGCAGTTGGCGAACGAGACGTACGGTCCGCGCTCCAGCAAAATAATTACCGCTTCTTCGCTCAGCCGCCGCGCGCGCGCCGCCGCGCTGGCTCCGCCAGCCACACCGCCAATGATGATGATTTTTTTCGGGTTCATAATTTCAACTCCCTTACATGAAAATTCCTTTATCCCCGCTGTGAAAAAACTCATTCGCCGGCCCGCCTCCACTAGGACGCGGATGATGCAAACAGCATGGCGATCAGCGCACCCACTGCCGTATTCATTTTCAATTTCGTCATTTGATCCTCCTATGGGTGTTTAGAAACTATAGCGGGCGGCCAAAGAGAGATTGCTGTTGTCTTCGAATTGGCCGAAGAACGTGTAGTTATATTGGCCGAAGAAAAATCCGGCGGAGGTTTCCAGCAGCCAGTGGTCGGTGAGTTTGTAGGAGGCTTTCGGGCGGATGTAGCCGTCCTGATCCGTCGGCGACCAATAGGTGAACAGACTGAGGATCAGTTTCTGGCTCATCAGCATCTGTGTCAGGCGCAGGGTAACGACATGGCGGTTTTCATCGGCTTCGGTTCCTGCGGGGCCGGGATAGGCCGCGAGATATTCATCATGGTTCATCATGTGCTCGATGTAATACTGCACCGAGCCGGTCAGGTCTTTGGCAATCTCGTGTTCGTAACCGGCAAGCAGGCGGGCCTCGCTGTTGCGGACGAACGGATCGGATCCGTCGCGGTCATCGCGGGAATCGTAGTAGCCGCCTTCGAGACGGGCGATCCCGCCCGCCAGCGGGCCGCGTCCGCTGGCGCCGTAAACCGAAAGTTTCGGGAACGTGTTTTGTCCGCTGACGGGATCAAAGCCCTGCGGTGTTTTCCAGAATCCGTCGTAGCCGTAAGCGGCCAGTTCATAACTGCCGACGTTGCGGTAAATGCGGGCGGCGATTTCGTCATCGGTGAACCAGTTGTCCGGCTTGTCTGTTTGCAAATCAGCGCCGGTCAGAGCCGTGCCGTTCCAGTAAGAGAACCGTTCGCCATCGATAAAGCGGTCGGCATCAAAGCGCGGCGTGTAGGCCACATCGATGCTGGCAAAGGCGGGAAAGAAGCTCATGAAGAGGGCGTCGGACGGAGCTTTCAGATATTCCTCGTCGCGTCCGGCGAAGAACGATTTCCAGTCCTTGGGAAACAGGTCATTGACGAAGAGCATATCGCCGGTGCCCCACGTCAGAATCTGCCGTCCGGCTTTCACATCCATCCAGTCCGCCGGAGTGAACTGCACATTGGCTTCGCGCAGATCCACCGGGCCTTCGCCGGTTTCCAGATCGATGCGGTCGTGGTTGTTGGCGACTCCGTCGTAGAGAAAATCCGAACGCACGGTCGCGGTGAACAGATCCTGATACCAGACGCTGTTCAGTTGGAGACGCAGTTCCTCAAGTGTTTTATCGCCCTTGTTCGGATCGTTTTGTGTGCGCATACCATAGCGACTGTCCACGAAACCGTGCAGTTCCACGTCCGCCGCGAATGCGGCGGCGGAAATGATCAGACTAATCAGACCGGTTGAACGGATTGGATTCATTTCGTTGCCTCGCGCGGCGGTCTTCTCAAAAACCGCTCGGTGAAGATGGCCTCATTCAATCCCGTGTCGTACTGAACAGCGCTGAAGAAATTGACGGTATGACCTCCGCGCACCAGATCATCCACCCGCGATTCGGTGACGGTCGGGTGGCCCTGTATGGTTTCAACTTTTACGGCTTCCACGCGCCGGAAGAGTTTTCCGTTTTTGTCGAGGTATTCGGCTTTGACCGGCAGGAAGGTGGTTTTATCAATGGCGACAGTGTATTCGCTGAAATCCACCGCGCCGGGATTCTTCGGCGTGTTTTTGATGAGATACTGCGTATCTGTTTCTTTGATCAGTTCGTGCGTATCTTCCCACAGCGCGCGGCCGGAAACATCCTCATAAACAAAATCGGAGCCGACGAACGAGGTGCGTTTATCGCCGGGGGCGATCGGCTTGACGAGATTGAGCGCGGGCAGAAACAGCCAGCGGCTGTCATCTTTACCCTGCGCGACTTCTTTCCAGACCATGAAGACCTGCTGACGCACATCGGCGGGCGCTTTGAAATAGACGTAAAACTTCTGAGTTCCCGCGCCGGTATTGAGGCGCAGGATGCGGAATTCGCGCACACGCTCTCCGCCGCTTGCATCGGTGATGACCATTTTGACATCGGCCTGTCCGTCTTTTCCGGCGTAGTACGCGGCCTGATTGGCCTTCTCCACAATTTCATCAACTGTCAGCGCGAAACTGTTTATAGATGTCAGCAGCAGGGCGGCCAGGATTCTGTTTTTCATTTTGATTCTCCTTCTGTTTTAAAAAGCCGTTTCTTCAGTGCGGTCACGAGTGCCGCCAGAATGAAAATCGTGGCGAGCCAGGAAACCATCATGATGGCGGCGAGGAAAAAGCCGACGGTGCGGTAGGGAGCCAGCGGCGCAAAGAGCAGCGGCAGGAAACCGACTGCAACGGTGATCGCGTTACGGCTGATCGCCATGGCCGGTTCTTTAAACATTTCTTTGATGGCCATGGCCCAGCTTCCCAGTGTCTTTTGCAGTTCGCGGGCGCGTTCCAGAAAGTGGATCGCAAAGTCCACGCTCAGCCCCAGAGTGAGCGAGGAGAGCACGGCTACCGGCATGTCGTAGTCCTTGCCGGTCCAGCCGAGCAGTCCGTAGATGAACACGATGGTGACGCTGAGCGGAATCATCGAGAGCAGGCCGAACAGGATCGAGCGGTACAGAACCACCATCATGATAAAGACCATGACAAAACTGCTTAGCAGGGAGGACATCATGCCGGAGACCATCCGGTCCTGCCAGACCACATTGAGATAGGTCAGACCCGCCCACTCGGCGCGCAGCGGAACCGGCGGCGGATTGGCGGCAATGAACCGTTCGACTTCTTTGGCGACACCAGCCATATCGGTGTTGTCGCCGCTGGTAAGCTGTACCCAGATGTCTGCCTCCCGATAGTCGCGGGTGACCAAGTGAAAGAGGCTGTCTTTTTTCTTCATTCCTTCCAGCTGCATGAAAACCTGTCCGCAGGCGGCGGCGCTGCCGGGAACCGAATAAAACAGATCGTTATTTCCTCCTGTAACATAGTTCAGTTCATAGGAGGCTTTTTTGAGCGCATCCACCGCCGAGCTGGTTTTTCCAACCTTCGGAAGTCCGGCCAGATGGCTTTGAAGCTGATCGACCCAGCGCAGCAGTTCCGGACGCTTGAAGGGCGGGGCGGTCTGCTCGGCATAGTCCATCAGCTGTTTTTCGCGGGCGGCGCGGTTTGTTTTCAAATCGCAGAAAGCCAGCGCGGCTTCGCGCAGCGGCTCGCCGGATAATTTTTCCAGATTCTGGAAAAGTTCCGCCGGCGCGTTGGTCAGCGCGGCTTGGAATGCTGTCAGATTTTCCAGCGCCGGAGCTTCGAGATAGTTGATGGCGTCGGCGAGATTGAGCCAGACTCCATCGGCCTTTTCGCCGGACAGTTCGGGAGCATCGACCGGTGCGGCTGTGTTTTCCGGCGTGAGGGTGAGGTAGGCCGTGTAGGTTCCTCCGAAGTGGCGGTTGAGCACCTCATCGGCAATCCGGATGCGGTGATTTTTTGTGAACCACTTGACCGGGTTGTCGTTGACGCGGATGCGCTGGATGCCGGCGACGGAAAAGACGACGATCAGTACCGAAACCACTGAAATCAGTTTCCAGTGTTTGTAGGAAAACTCGCCGGTTTTTTCGAGCATCCGGTCGAGCCCGCTCCGCTTGTGGTCTTCTTTTTTCGCCGGAATCCGGTCGAGCATGCTTTGCGGCACAAAGAGCATAATGTAGGCAGGTACAAATGTCATCGTGAGCACCCAAGCCAGCGCAACCCCGATGGCGACATGCGCACCGAATACCTGTACCGGCGGTATCGGGGTGGTGATCAGCGAGGCGAATCCGGCGATGGTGGTGAGACTGGTGTAGAGCATCGGCATGAAAAGATGGCCGACGACATGGCGCACGGCTTCCTTTTTATCGCGGAAGCGGTGGTAGGCGTCGAAGAACTCGCTCAGAATGTGAACGGAGTCGGCGACGGAAATCGGCATCAGAA
>CAZSSI010000103.1:0-5161 GCA_964609345.1 uncultured Verrucomicrobiota bacterium
ATGGCGCCGACCACCAGCACGACGGTGACGCTGGCGCTCGGCGACGCACTTGCCATCGTTCTGCTCGAAGCGCGCGGCTTCAAAAAAGAAGACTACGCCAAGCTTCATCCCGGCGGTGCGATTGGCCGTACGTTGCTGCTCAAAGTTTCTGATGTCATGCGCACCAAAGACCGCCTTGCCAAAGTGTTGAGCGGTGCCAAAGTGAAAGAAGCTGTGCTGGCGATGACTGGCGCGCGCGCCGGTTGCGTCGCGGTGGTGGACGGAACCGACAAACTGCTCGGTATTTTTACCGACGGCGACCTGCGCCGTCATTTGATTGAAACGCCTAACATCACAGAAGTTTCCATCGACTCCGTCATGACGCGCAAACCGATTACTCTCACGCCCGACCAGCTCGCCGTGGACATCCTGAAAATCTACGAAGAAAAAAACATCGACGACCTCGTTGTCGTCGATGAAAACAACCGCCTCGTCGGTGCCGTCGATATTCAGGATCTGCCGAAGCTGAAGATTCTTTAATCTTCCGGTTACGCTTTGACCGGCTCGTTCTGTTTTCCGCATTTCGGGCAGCGGGCGAGCGGAGTGCGGCCGGGTGCAATGTAGATATGGCGGCAGGCGTCACAACGGTAGATGGCTTCGCCGCTGTTTTTGCGCCGTCGCCGGAAGGTGACAAAATCATAGACTGCCGCCACAGCGAACAGGGCGATCAGCGCCAGTGCGAGCTGAATCACGATCAGGTTGAGCGGATCGGCTGGCATTATTTTTTCTCCTCCTGCGTGAAACGGATGTCGATCCAGCCTTCGGCCTGTTCTGCCGCCGGTTTAAAGCGCAACTGCCGGACGGCGCTAAGCAGAGCGGCATTTGTTACCGGTGTTTCAAACAGCGCGTATTCGACAGATCCGTCCGCGCGGATAGACAGATTTACACGAACGGTTTCGGGCAGTCCGGCTTGGATGACATGGAGTTGGAGCGCATCACTCCGCGATTTCAGTTCAGGTGACGGGAACAGCTGGATGCCCGCCGCAGGTTGCGTGGCCGGACGTTGTGTCGCGCCGGGAATCGGCAGAGGATTTTGCGGAAGTTCATTTTCACCGCTCAGGAGCACGCGGTCTACGACGGGCGCGGCGGCGGTCGTTTGCGGCAGATAACGGGTCGGGCTGGCCGACTTTTCAAGTGAAAGATATAGATCAACACGGTTCCCGATAAACCGGCCGCTGAAGCCTTCGTCGGACGGAAGCGCGAAGAGCGTCGGATCTTTGAGTTTGTGCAAAGTCTGATCCTCGACAGTTATGCGGGTGACCATGGGGAATACGGCGGCGGCGAATGTGCGTACGGGCACAGGCCGGAAAGCGAACAGCCAGAAAAGAAACCAGCCAGCGGTACCAAGCAGCACGCCGGTGAACAGGGGTGTAAACTGGATGCGGGTTTTCACGGTGCGGGCACGACCGGTGCAGTGGAGACTGCTGGGACTTTCGAGTCCGGGCTTCGGGTAGCGATGAAAATCTGCCGGAATCCGGCGCGGGCGGCCGCATCGTAAACAGCAGCGGCGGTCTTTTGCGGCGTGGTGGCGTCGGCTTCAAGGATAAGTGCTGCGTCGGGATGTTTAGCAATGGCTGCGCGCAGAACCGGTTCCAGTTGCGCCTCCTGAATTTGTTCGTCGTTGAAGAAGAAAAGACCTTTCCGCGAAATGCTCAGCACCATGTCGTTGAACTGTATGCCCGCAGTCTGCGAGGCGACGGGCAGGTTCAGCGTGATTCCCGGTTTGAGAACAAAGTGTGAAGTGACCAGCACGAAGGCACTGAACAGAAGCGCCGCGTTGAGAAAAACCGTACCGGTGAGAAAGCCGCGTCCCGTCCGGCGGCGCGGAATAAACGTGCGGTGCAGATGAAGTACGGCTTCGCAGTCGTTACGGTTCATGGCGCTCTCCGGAGGAAGGATGGGTGAGAAAATAAATGATTTCTCCGGCGGTCTGTTCCATGTCGAGCGCAATGGACTCAACGCGGCTGATGAGAAAGTGGTAGCCCGCATAGGCGGGAATGCCGGTGATAAGTCCGGCGGCGGTCGTGAGTAGAGCCTTCCAGAGTCCGCCGGTCAGCATACCGATTTCGGCCAGCGGCGAGCCGGCCTGCATGGCGGTGAGAATACTGAGAAGTCCGAGCACTGTGCCGAGCAATCCGAGCATCGGAAGAACCTGCGCGAGGGTGATGAGCAGATTCGTATGGCGCTCAAGACGCGGAATTTCACGGATACCCGCTTGCTGTACGGCCTTGATCATTTCATCTTTCGAGTCGTTGCGGTGCAACAGCGCCGTGCGGACGAGGTGGGCGGCGGGGCCGGGCGTCTGGTCGCAGATGCTGATGGCTTCAAGGTCGTTACCGCGTGTGAGGTTGATGATGATGCCGTTGAGAAAGTCATCGATTTTGATCTGGGCGCGGTGCAAATGGAAAAACCGCTCCAGAAAAATTACCAGAGCAATGAAGCCGCAAACCAGAATCAGCCACATGACGGCACCGCCGCTATTTATCCATCCGACCATATTGAACTCCTTTCAACTGGAATGATGGAATGTGGGATTATTGGAACGTTGCTGTTTCCATGAATCCATCATTCCATTCATCCATTATTCCAATCCTAAAATGCCGAGGCGTGTTCGCGCTCGATTTTTTCAATTCGTTTTTGTGCTTCGTCTCTGGCCGGCACTCCAGCCTGAATAATCCGGTTGTAGATATTGACCGCTTCTTTCCACTGCTGTTTTTGTTCCTGAACTGCGGCGGCATCGAAGGCGGCGCGCGTAAACCACGGCGCGGCCTCGGGCGAAAGAGTCTCGGTTTGTCCGCTGACGCTATAAACAACCTCGACATAGTGCGCGAAGGATTTTTCATTCAGCCCGAGCTTTGCTTCGCACCGGGCCATTTTATAAAGTGCCTGCAAGCGGAGCGCGAACGGCGCGGCGGGCCGTTTATAGAGCGCCTGATAGGCGTCGAAGGCCGCCTGATAACGCGCGGCTTCGGACGTTCCAAGAGTAAAAAGACAGTCAGCGAGGCGTCCGCGGGCGCGGTCGGCCAGCGGATCGTCCGGCGCAGTTTTAATGACTTCTTCGTAGGCGAGAATGGCGCGCGGAAACTCGCCAAGTTCGGTGAGCGTCTCACCCTGCGCGAAGCGGGTTTTCAGCATCAGCGGGCTGTTAGGAATTTCTTTAGCGAGGCGGCTGTAGATGGTGAAAGCTTCGAGAAAGCGGTCCTGTTTGACCAGCGAGTTGCCAGCCCAGAAGAGAGCGTCATCGGCCAGCTCATGTTTCGGGAAACGTGCGGCGATGTCGAGGAAGGTGGCTTTTGCCAGCGCGTAGCTGCCGCGGTTGTAGTAATGCTCGCCGAGCCAGAAAAGCACTTCAGGCGTCCAGACCGATCCGGGATATTTTTCGATGAAGGCTTGGCAGATCGCCAGTGCGCTTTCGGTGTCGCCCTGCATATAACGGCAGAATCCGTGCATGTATAACGCCTGCGGTGCTTCAGGCGTATCGGGATAGTTGGTGCTGACAACCTGAAAGTTTTTCAGCGCGGCGTCCCATTTTCCGAGACGGTAGAGAATCAATCCCTGCTGATTGAGCGCGGCGGCTTGCATGGCGGAGTTGGTGTATTGTGCGGCAATGCGGCGATACTGTTCTAGCGCAGGCTCCCATTGCTGTCCGCGTTTCAGCATCTCCGCCTGTTGCAGCGCGGCCTGCGGCGCAAACTCGCTCTGCGGAAAATTCTTTTCTGTATCATTGAAGCAGATAATTGCCGCATTGGTCTGCCCTGCCAGCAGACTGGCGACGCCGCACTGATATGTCGCCTGAGCGGCGAACGGATGAGCAGGATATTTTTCCGTGACGCGGCGGTAATCATCGCGGGCCTTTTCATACTGCGCGGCGGCGAGGCGTGCATCGCCCGCTTTGATGAGCGCCGTTACGCAACTGTCGGGCTGTGCGCACTTGAGAGTGGCGTTTTCAAAAGCGGCGGCGGACTCTTCGTAGCGCTTCTGTTCCCAGAGGCTCCAGCCTTTACCGGTCTGTGCGCGGGTTTGTTCGGCGGGATCAACGGTGATGTCGAGTCCGGCCTGAAATGCTTTTTCTGCGGCGGCAAACTGCTGTGTCTTCAGCAGCGCCTCCGCTTTTTGAATCAGAACTCCGGCGGCGACAGCGGTGTCCGGCGCTTCTTTAACCGCTTCGTCGAAAAGCAGGAAAGCCTCTTTGGTTTTATTTTCGTTAACCAGCAACGTGGCACGCGCGGCTTTCTGGCGGACGCGCAGCGCAGCTTCGCCCGTCAGCTTTTCGGCCTTGGCTAGCGCTTCGGCGGCACCGGCTGAATTTCCGGTGCGCTGTTCGAGTGCGGACAGATTCACCCAGGCGGCGGAACGCAGGCGCGGATGAGCCGATTCGTTCGCGCCGAGCGCTGCAAACAGAGCGGAGGCTTCGCTTAGTTCGTCTTTACCACCGGTCGCGATCAATTGGCGCGCCAGCTCAAGGCGGGCGTTATTTGCCAGAACATGATTCGGGAAACACTCCAACAGTTCGTGTAAAAATTTAGTCGAATCGCTTTTTTTACCGTGCTCCAGATGAATTCCGGCGAGGTCGATCAGGTTCTGCGCGGCATCTTCGTCGGCAGGGAATTTTTCCCGGAAAGCTTCAAACGTTTTCTGCGCGGCTTTGAAATCGCCAGCGGCCAGTTCGGCGCGGCCTTTCAGTCGCAGGACTGCGGGAGCGTACGGGCTGTCTTCCGGAATTTTTTCCAATGTCTGAATGACGGACTTTGAATTACCGGCCTCGAAAAGTGTCCGGGCACGCCAATAGGCGAAAGCATCTTGTTTCGGCAACCCGGCGGACTCGTCGGCCAGAATCACGGCGTCGTTAAATTTTTGCTGACCAGCCAGTGCGCGGATCAGCAGAATCGTCAACGCGGATTCCTCGTCCGGCGTGCGCTGCGTACTGAGCGCCTCCCAGGTCTGCTGCTCAGCGAGCGGATAAAGCTCATCCTCCAGCGCGGCTTCAATTTGGCGCGTTGAAAGCGGCTCCTGCGCAAACAGCGCAGGCGCAAGCAGAAGCAAAAGTGTCCAAAGTTTGGAGGGCCGGAAATTCATTGGCGCGGAGTATCACGTTTCCGGACGCCTTCTTCCAGTCTTTTTC
>CAZSSI010000104.1:0-5148 GCA_964609345.1 uncultured Verrucomicrobiota bacterium
CTCGCATTCATCTTTGAAATTTTGCGGTAGTGTTAACACGCCCTAGAGCATTTTAGGAGAAGTTGTAGCCACTATCGTGCTCCACCGTTGCAAGTAGGGACGCCTATCCGAGGCGTCCGTGGACGGCTGGGACAGCCGTCCCTACCCAAAGTACCGTCTAATTTGCTCTGTTCGCTTGCGGAGGGCTGGCGGAATGTTTAACACTCCCCGAATTCATCCGGAGGAACATCGCGTATGCAAACATTTGAAAAACTGATTTCTATTTTGTCGGGCTGGGTGTGGGGTCCGCCGATGCTGATTCTGCTGGTCGGAACCGGCATTTATCTGACGTTCCTGCTTAAAGGTCTGCAATTCCGCGCGCTGCCGCTGGCGTTCCGGATGATCTGGCATAAAGACCACGGCCATGCGGGCGACATCAGCCACTTTCAGGCGCTGATGACGGCGCTGGCGGCGACGGTCGGCATCGGCAATATCGTCGGCGTGGCGACGGCGATTACGCTGGGCGGCCCCGGCGCGGTGTTCTGGATGTGGATGACCGGTCTGGTCGGGATGGTGACGAAGTATTCCGAGGCGGTGCTGGCGGTGAAGTACCGCGAACACGGACCGCACGGGATGCGCGGCGGGCCGATGTATTATCTTTCTAAAGGCGCAGGCCTTCCGTGGCTCGGAACGCTGTTCGCCATCTTCACTGCGCTGGCGACGTTCGGGATCGGCAATATGACGCAGGCCAATGCGACCGCCTCAATTTTTCAGACGGTCTTTCATGTTGAACCGTGGATCACCGGGCTGGTGCTGATGGTGTTGACGGCGCTGGTCATTATCGGCGGGATTAAATCCATCGGTAAATTCACCTCATTCCTCGTGCCGGTTATGATTCTCGGCTACGTCATTTCTTCGCTGGTTGTGCTGGCGCTGAATGCCGCCGAAATTCCGCACGCTTTCGCGCTGATTTTCCGTCACGCATTTTCTCCGGCGGCAGCCACCGGTGGCTTCGTCGGCGCCACGATTGCCGCCGCGATGCGCTTCGGGATTGCGCGCGGTGTGTTTTCTAACGAGTCCGGTCTAGGCTCGGCACCGATCGCCGCCGCCGCGGCGCGTACGCATGATCCGGTCAAGCAGGCCCTGGTGAGTATGACCCAGACGTTCATTGATACGCTGGTCGTCTGCACGATGACCGCGCTGGTGATTCTGACGGCAACTTCCTGGACGCAAGGTATTGCCTCCGGCGAGCTGACCAGCGCCAGTTTTGCCGAAACGCTGGGTGAAACAGGCCGGATTATCGTGGCGATTTCCACCGCGCTGTTTGCTTACTCAACGCTGATCGGTTGGAACTATTACGGCGAAAAAGCGATCGAGTATCTGCTCGGCCCGCGCTCCATCCGCATCTACCGCATCATCTTCATCGCGGCTGTATTGGTCGGCTGTATGATCAAACTGGAACTGGTCTGGAATATTTCCGACCTGATGAACGGTTTGATGGCGATTCCAAACCTGATCGGTCTGCTGTTGCTGTCCAAGGTGATCAAGGACGAAACCGACCGCTACTTCGAATCCGGCAAAAAGAAAAAATAGTTCAAGGCCTGATTAGAGCATTTCACGAATGAAATGCCGCACCCATATTTTGTAGGACGAGCTTCTCTGTATCCAGAGAGCTTGTGTCCCATACACGGGCAGGAGCACACACGCTCCCGAATACGGGAAGCGCATCCTACAAGAGAATCGCACGGTATCTCAATTGTTAAGTATAAGGTGTGTACTTCGGACGGATGTGACCGGAAAAGTTTTCGGTCAGCCGCTTTGTAATATCCGGCGTGAACCGGATCGGCGAGCGATTACTCCGTCGCGAACCGTCAGAAGCGGAATGACGGCGGCACCTTTTCGTAATCCGCTTTAACAACAACAGCCGGACGAACGGGGCTTTTCCGTTGAGCAATCACACTGACAGGTCGGCTTGTTTGCAACGGCGGGTTTATCCGTCGAGCAGGCGCATCCGCAGGATGTTTTTTTTGCGGCATCGGTCTTATCCGGCGCACAGCAGCAAGAGTTGGTAGGTTGTTTCATAGCGTTCTCCAATATGTGAATAAAAAGGGTTTCCCGCCGCTTATTTCCAGCAGGCAAGCGGATAGTGGCGGCGGATCGTCTGGTCTTTTGTGAGAAGCGGTGCATTCTGGATGGAGGCTTGCGCCACAATCAATCGGTCGAACGGATCGCGCGTCCACGACTGGGAAAGTGCGCCGGTGACGATCTTTGAAAACTCCAGATTGCAGAGTTGCAGGCCGATCGTTTCTTCCAAGGTTTGGAAAATCAGCATGGGGTCGGTATTAATCCGTTTGATCTCTTTCAGAAACTGAAGTTCCAGTAGAACTGTTGGCGAGATATAAAGGGATTCTTCTTCAATGCGTTGCAACGCGCTTTTTTGAAAACGTTCCAGCTCTCTGGCGTACAGCCAAACCGCAACATGCGTGTCCAGATACATCACGGCTTCCACTCCCCGGACCAGTCCATGTGAACCAGATCTTCCGGATCGCCGAGAATGCAGTCATGCTTTTTAAGGCGTTCCAGTTTTGAAAATTTAGACACCGGCTGATCCGGAACAATCGTAACGGTTCCGTTTTTCCGTTTTACCGTCAGCGGTTTCCCGGTCGCCAAAACCTGATCCAGCAACTGATAAATATCTTTTCTAAGCACTGAAGCTGTAACCGTCATATTCCCACCTCCGCCATGAGAGTATGAAAACGTACGTCGTAAGTCAATGAGGCGTACGCCATCTTTGCACCCTCCGGATCTTTCGAATGGTTGGAAAATTGCAATCTGAGTCGGTTGTGGTACAGTTTTGGCTCGTAGGAGGAATTTAAAATGACCGCTGTAGCAGAAGCCGTAATGAAAAGCGCAATGACTCTTTCCCCGATTGATCGGGCGGAACTAATCGAGCGTTTATTTTTTAGTTTTGACCGGACTTCTGACTCCTCCGTTGATGAAGCTTGGAAAGCGGAGGTTGAATCCCGCTTGGATGCCTATGACGCAGGAAAAATCCATGCATCACCCGCCAGCGAGGTTTTTAAGCGGATTGCCTCCAGATGAAATTGATTGTCCTATCCTGCGCCGAACAGGAATTGGCCGATGCAGTGGACTACTATAATAGAGAGTGTTCTGGCTTAGGCTTTGAATTTGCCGCTGAAATTCAGCGAGGATTTCGGCGAATTCAGGAACACCCAGATGCATGGCCGTCTTTTTCATCTCGTGCGCGGCGGTATCTTACCGACCGCTTTCCATACGGTATTCTTTATCAAGCCCGAGCCGATGCGATTGTCATCGGCGGCATAATGCATCTGAGGCAGAATCCGTCCACATGGAAACAGAGGTTGAACAACTGAATCCCCATTTTCGCGTCCGCCTGAATTATTCCAATAGTTGAAAAGTAGAATGAGCGTCCCGCTCGTTTTAGTAGGAGAGGAAGAGGTTGGCAAAATCATTTCAGAGCGCAAATGCCCGATGATGAAAGTGTTTTGACCCTGTGTTCCGGCGCCAGCACAAAGATTAAAGGAGTGACCCGGAACCGACCTGCGACGGCAGTCCATAGAGTGATTGTGTGGACACTTCACAGAAAGGCTGCGGAATGGTAGGTTCGAGCCATGAGAATTACGCCCGATCTTTTTGAAGCTTTTCTCAAGTGCCGAACCAAATGCTGGTTACGTGCCTCAGGCGAACAGGCAAGCGGTAACACTTACGCAGAATGGGTGCAGACGCAAGGCGAGTCTTACCGCGTGGCGCAGGCTAAAAGATTGCTCTCAGAGATGCCCAAAAATGAGCGTGTGGCCTGTTTGTCGGCGGAGGAGATAAAGGCGGGTAGTTAAGCACATATTTCAGATTTACCATTGTCCGCGATGTCAAATTGAATTTGGTATGGAAGATAAATTCCGGCTATTCCGGCAGTATGGGTGGAATTTGGCGGCGTACCTTTTCTTTCAACTGATTGAGTTGAACATCCCTCAACGCACAGTGGTTCGTCAATTCAACAGGCTGTTCTGCTTCGACCTGAGCACGAGTACACTGAGCAACATGAAGGTAACAGTTGCGGGATATTACGAGGAAACGAAGCGGAAGATACTTGAGCGCATTGTTCAAGGGAACCTTGTCCATGCAGACGAAACGCGAGCAAATATTCGTGGGGAAACCGAATTTGTATGGGTTTTGACCAGTAACAAGGAGGTAATATACATACTCGCGGACAGCCGAGAAGGGGAGATGATCCAAAATATTTTGGCAGAATTTAAGGGCGTCTTGGTTACTGATTTTTACACGGCGTATGATTCCATCGACTGCCCTCAGCAGCGGTGTCTCATTCACTTAATGAGGGATTTGAACGATGAGATACTTAACAATCCATTCGATATTGAATTAAAGCAGTTGGTAACGGCGTTTGCAGAAATACTAAAACCGATGGTGGAAACGGTGGATCGCTTCGGGCTTAAAAAATATTTTCTAAAGAAGCATTTGGCCAACGTGGCTCGGTTCTATGACGAAATGGGTAAAGCGGATTACCGGAGCGAAGCGGCCACGAAGTGCAAGGAGCGGTTTGAACGGAACCGTGATAAACTTTTTACGTTTCTCAGCCATGACGGGGTTCCTTGGCACAACAACAACGCCGAACATGCCATTAAAGCATTCGCGAGGCTCCGTGACGTAATCGCCGGAGCTTCCACTGAAAAAGGCATGAAAGAATACCTGACGCTTCTGAGCGTCTGCCAAACCTGTAAATACATGGACGTGGACTTCCTGAATTTTCTCCGTTCGGGCGAAAAGGATATTCACGCCTTCGCGGAAAGTCGGCAGAGGCGCAGGAAAAGGGGTCGCCCCGTAATCTAGTAATTTTTTAACTCCTACCATCGTCGACCGCACCTTGGTATTGGAGTGGAGCTTACAAGAAGGCGAGGAGTTTCCCGCTTCCTTTTGGGTGATTATTATCCGTGTCCTTCGTGTAAAAAAATCATGCTTTCGCGGCGTCGGAGTCCTGATAGTCGGAAAACTTCATGGACATGGTGCGCGAGACGCCTCGGTTCGGCATGGTGACGCCGTAGATGACGTCAGCCGCGGAAATGGTCTGTCGGCTGTGCGTAATCAGAATAAACTGCGACTGCGTCAGGAAGC
>CAZSSI010000105.1:0-5143 GCA_964609345.1 uncultured Verrucomicrobiota bacterium
TCGGCAATACATTGGCCAGATCAAAAGTTATTCAAAATGTGAACACGACTAACGATATGAATGGTTTCCGCTTTGTTTCACCGGCCAACGGGATCGCTTCCGGAACGCTTACCGTTGATAATTTTCTCATTGAGTCAGTGCTTCCACCCTCATCGTATGAGCGCTGGGCCATTACTTCAGGATTGAGCATCGGTGTAAATGATCATCCCTATGACAATCCAGATGGCGACAGGCTCAACAACCTGTCTGAATACGGCCTTGGCGGTAATCCCACAGACAGTTTGGATCGGGGCATTGCTCCAGCGTGTTCTCTGGCCAAGAGCGGTGGAACCAACTGGTTTATCTATACCTATCCTGAGCGTTCTGACCCGAACAGCGGGCTCAGCTACCGTCTTGAAACCAGTACCAACCTTATGAACGTTCTATCATGGACCAATGCCCAGTATGAGGTGGTTGGCAGCGTCGTTTCTAATAGTGATTTCGACTGTGTTACAAGACGGATTCTCATTGATGACGCGCCCGCACGGTTCATCCGCCTGATGATCGAAAAACAATAAGGTATCACCTTGTTCGTAGTGATGGCCGAAAGAGCGGATATTCTCGCGCAAAGCCCCTTGTGGATCTCAACGTCATGGGTTGTCAGAATCAAGCGGATAACCGATGTTCTGAAACCGTAGCTATTTGGGCGAAAACCGGTAGAGCTTTCTGCTTGTTAATTCTAAAATCCTGATTTTGGGAATAGGGGCCTGCACCGCAGGTTGTGCAACGCGTACAACATATAAAAATCAATAATGCCGACGCAGACCGGAACTAATAAGGAGGAGCATTTTGAAAACGGATAAGATGTTGGTGCAGTTCGGCGGGTGCTGCCCGGTTGTTGCGGTACTGGTGATTGACGAAATTGCTGATGTGATTCCGCTGGCGGAAACTCTGCTTGAGGGCGGAGTTTCTGCAATAGAGCTGACCCTGCGCACGCCGGTTGCGCTCGACGCTTTGCGGGTAATTCGAGGGCGGGTGCCGGAAATAACCGCGGGAGTCGGAACCGTATTGACGCGCGAACAGGTGCGGGAGGTCAAGGCCGCCGGGGCTGCCTTTGGCGTCGCACCGGGCATGAACCGCAATGTGCTCGACGAAGCGCAGAAGCAGAACCTGCCCTTTGCGCCGGGGATTGCGACCCCGTCGGATATTGAGGCCGCTCTTGAGTTCGATTGCCGGGTGATGAAATTTTTCCCGGCGGAGCCCTGCGGCGGACTGGCCTATCTCAAAAGCATGGCCGCGCCGTATATGCATCTGGGCTTGCAGTTCATTCCGCTGGGCGGACTCGATCAGGATAATCTGCGTAGCTGGCTGGAAAGTCCGCTGGTCTGTTCCGTCGGCGGTTCCTGGATTGCGCCGCGCAATCTGATTCAGGAAAAAAACTGGGCGGAAATTCGCCGGCGTGCGCAGGCCGCCGCCGCCATTGCAAATGAAGTTTGTTCGAAAAAGGAATCGGTATGAAAAAGGTGGTTGGCTTTGGAGAAATCATGGGGCGTCTGGCCCCGCCGGAATTCTTGCGGTTGCGGCAGGCTCACACGCTGGATATCACGTATGCCGGAGCGGAGGCCAGCGTGATGGCCTCGATCTGTAATTTCGGCGGCGAGGCCCGTTATGTGACGGCGTTGCCGAAACATGCCGTTGCCGAGGCCGCGGTGGATACGCTGCGCGCCGTCGGCCTTGACACACAATTTGTCCTGCGCACGGATGAAGGGCGCCTTGGGCTTTACTTTCTGGAGACCGGCACCAACCAGCGCCCGAGCAACGTTATTTATGACCGCGCCGCTTCCTCCGTGGCCATTACGCCCGCCGCTGCGTACGACTGGGATGCGATCTTCGCCGATGCGCAATGGCTGCATCTGAGCGGCATCACCCCCGCACTGTCCAAAAATGCCGCCGAGGCTACACGGCTCGCCGCAAAAAAGGCGAAGGCCGCCGGGGTGCAGGTGTCGATCGATTTGAACTTCCGCAAAAAACTCTGGCGCTGGGATCCCTCGATGAAACCGCGCGAGCTGGCTGAAAAAACGGTGCGCGGAATCCTGCCGTACGTCGATGTGGTCATCGGCAACGAGGAGGACGCTGCCGACGTGCTCGGTATTCACGCCGGTGATACGGATGCGGATGCCGGGGAGCTGTCCATCGCCAGCTATCCCGCCGTAGCAAAGGAGATTTGCGCTCAGTTTTTCAATGTTCGGAAAGTCGCCATCACGCTGCGCGAGAGCCTCTCCGCCAGCCATAACAACTGGGGCGCCATGCTCTATGATGCGGAGAACGGCGAGGCCGCCTTTGCACCGCTGCGCGACGGTGAATACCGTCCCTATGAGATCCGCAACATCGTTGACCGCGTCGGCGGCGGCGATTCGTTTGCGGGCGGTCTGATTTTTGCATTGATAACTCCGGAGCTGAGCCGCCTGCCGACCGCCGTCAGCTATGCGGTTGCCGCCTCCTGCCTTAAACACTCGATCAAGGGCGACTTCAACTTCAGCACCCGAACCGAGGTGGAAGCGTTAATGCAGGGCAGCGGCTCCGGCCGCGTGGTTCGATAAAACAGGAGAAAAGGATGAGAAACCTTTTGAAAAAATCGGTGCGGGTCTGCTGCCTGCTCAATGCCGGGAGGATCATCGCCTTCATCTTCTCGCTCGTGAGGTCCTTCCGATTTCCTTCACGGGGCCGTGAAAGGTCTGATCGACTTCTTTCATGGGTGATAAAGTTTCTAAGGCGTGAGCGGTATGAATTTAGGCGCACTGCAGGGATCGGCCGGTGTAGTGGCGGGAAGTGTGGTTCTGGGTGTAGTGGATTTTTTTAGAACGCAATAAAGCTTGAGCACCATGGAATGTACGTAAATGAGTGGAAAATTAAAAAATCTGGTTCTGTTTCTGTGCGGTGTTGTGCTGCTGACCGCCTGTATTCATAAGCACGGCGATCTTCGCCTGTCGACGGATCCTTCCGGGATTCGATGGGGATTCACTACGCAGAACTTTCTGCCGACGGTTCCGGTCTCTCTGGAAGCGGCAAAAAGGTTTGTCTCCTATGCCAAAAAGGAAGGGTTTTCGTGGATTGAGCTGAGAGATCCTGACGCTTCCTTATCGGTGGAACAGTGCCGTGAGATTGCTGCATTTGCCGGGCACAACGGCATTGAAGTGGTCTATTCTATGCAAAGAGGACTTCTAGCCGATGATTTTGAGGTGGTGTTTGACCGGGCGCTTGCCAACACGAAGGTCTTTAACGGATTGCAGGTGGTGCGTGTTCTGGCGTTGCGCAGCAAGGAAGATTGGGGCTGGACGGACACCGAATTCAGCCGCGCAGTCACTGTTGCAAATAAGGCGGCGCAACAGGCTGCCGGACACGGATGCCAGCTGATGATCGAAAACGCCGATGTGGTGCTGGATGGAACCGGCAAAGATTGCTTCGGCATGATTCAACTGATGGAGACGGTCGATCCGGAAATCCTGTTGCAGCTCGACACCGCAAATCTCTTTACCGGGCCGCAGCCTGTTACGCCGCAACAGGCAGAAGAATTTATCCGAACATACGCCCGGCGCATCATCTATGTGCATTTGAAGTCGGCGCGTGACGGCAAGGCGCAACCGGTGCTTAGTGGCAATTCACTGAATTTCAGAACTATATTTTCTCTGCTGGCGGAATCCGGCAAGACTCCGCACGTTGCCATTGAGCTGGCATCGGGCACGGCAAACACACAACAGGTTTTTAAAAATATGCAGTCCAGTTTAGACTGGCTTCGGAATGAAGAGCTGATAACCACTGGCAGCCCCACTTCTCAACAGTTACGAAGGACTAAACCATGAGCTTCCCAGAATCATTTTTATATCTCGAAACCGCCACCATGGAAGTTGTTGCATCAGCTGAGAAAAAACCGTTGCCCCGGAATACATCGTTCACCTCCTGTAAAAGGGAACGATCATAGCCCGAAACCCGTTTCAAGTCGGCAAGAGCCAATTCTGGTTGCAACACACTCATTTTAAAGTTCTTACATCAATCGATCACTCAAACGTTGGGACAGCAGTGACTCAGTAAGTTAATTCCGTATCACCTAGAACAAATTCAGAAGAACTGTAGCCATACAAATTTTTTGGTGGTTCGGCTACAGTTCTTCTAAAAATGCTCTATTCCGAAGCTTAGGCCGGAGTGGATTACTGGAGCACTTCAAGGGCGCTGATGATGTGTTCGCGCATGGTTTTTTCGGCCAGATCCGCATCGCCGCTGGCAAGGCTTTCCAACAACATTTCGTGATAGCGATTGGCTGTTTCCAGTCCTTTGAGTTTGAGTGTCTGCTTGCGCAGGTCACGTTGTAAGGCCAGCAGCGGCATGTTGTAAACCTTGAACACGCTGTTGCGGGAGGCTTCGACGATCAGGTCATGAAACTGGAAGTCGAGTTCGGTGGCCAGATCCAGCGAGCGGCATTTTTTCATGGCCTCCAGACAGGCGCGTAAGTCCGTCAGATCTTCTTCCGTCCGCTTGAGTGCCGCCAACCGGGCAATGGCCGACTCCAGAGTAATGCGCGCTTCAAAAAGTTCCTGAACGGAAGTGCCTTTCATTTTCAGATGTATGTAAATCAGCTCCTGAGCCAGTCGAATGTCAGGAATGCTGACGGTTGTCCCTTTTTTCCCGGGACTGACATCGAGCAGTCCGATGCTTTGGAGCGATTTAATCGCCTCTCGAATGATATTCCGGCTGACATTGAACTCTTCGCATAGTTGACTTTCCGGCGGGAGCCGGTCGGTCTGCGCCAGATTGCCCGAGACAATACGATCCTTGATGGAGTTGAAGACCTGAATGTGCAGGGAACGGTTTTTAATCGGGTTAAAGATCATATCCAGTGGCCTCTTGGATGGTTTTTTGTTGCCAATGGGTTCTTTTATAAGCGGATTGTACCGTAAAGCCATCTTTTTTTGAGATATAACCGGAAGTTGTGGATAAGAAAAGAGAACGTATCCTTCTGATAGGTCAATATCAGAATAGGGGTATTCACTTCGCTGGACTAAGCCTGTATCTTGTGGATACGGAATTATTTAAAACTAGAGAGAATGGATAACCAGCAATAAACGGGCTCCGAAATAACGGTCCCGACCGTTTGTGCCACTGCTGAAAA
>CAZSSI010000106.1:0-5113 GCA_964609345.1 uncultured Verrucomicrobiota bacterium
GCGGCTTTTTGCAGAGCCGCGGCGGTTTCGGCGGCGCTGGCTTTCGGGTGGTGCTGCATGTAGAGCGCGGCGATGTGCGAAACGTAGGCGGTGGCAACGGAGGTTCCCTGCGCGCCGCCCGCCGAGCCGGGGGCGACGAGATCGACGAAGTCGCCGCGGTTGGAGTAGTCGGCAAACTGATTTCCGTTGGCGGCAGCGACGCCGGTGACGCCGGGGTAGGCCGCCGGATACATCGGACGTCCGGTGTTTTCGTTGCCGACGGCGGCGAAGACCGGATGGCCTTTATCGAGCGCGTACTGAATGGCGGTTTCGATCATTCGGCTGGGTGTTTCGGAGCCCCAGCTGAGGCTGACCGGGCCGCGGCTTTTTTCGACGGCGTAGGTCATGGCGTTCATGAGGGTGAAGGCGTCGGCCACACCGTCGTCGGCAAAGGCTTTGATAGCGACAACGGAGGCTCCTTCGCCGACCGGCGTTGCGTACGGATCGACGAGCCCGGCGGCGAGGCGCGCCATGAGCGTGCCGTGGCCGACGGAGTCGGTTGTCAGCGGCGTGTTGGGATTTGTCGCATCGAAGGAGCCAATGACGGCGCGGTTGAGGTTGCCGTCGGCAAACAGGCCGGAGTCGAGTACGGCGACAGCGAACGGGTTGTCGCCGGATGGGGCGTTCCACTGTCCGGGAATTGTGGATGCCGCGCTTCCGTCGGGCACAAGCTTCGGAACGTCGTAAACATAGTTGGGTTCGGCAAGGGCGATGCTGGGTTCGTTACCGAGCTGGTCGACGAGGTCGATGACGTTGGCGCCTTCGGGCAGGAGGATGCGGTAGATGCCGAGTTTCTGGTTGGCTTCGACGATGGTTCCTCCGGTGCGAGCGAGGAAGGCGCGAAGGTTTTCGATGGAAGATCCCGCGCCGAAGCCGACGAGGATTTCGCGGGCGACAAAGCGGGATTTGCCGTCAAAAGAAGTTTCGATGCGTCGTTTGCTGCGAAGCGGCTGTACGGATTCAGCGTGCCCCTTGCGAAATACGCGGATGCCGGTGAGGCGGGTGAAGTCGCCGAGCGGGCCCGGTTCGCGCCGCCAGTCGAGCAGGTAGTTGTAAGGGGAAATCAGTTCGCCAAGAAGGGTCTCTACATCGGCGGCACGGCAGGAGCCGGTGATGTTTTTCTGCGCGGCAGGATCAATTTGAACCTCGATCCCGGCGGCGGCGAACTGCTCCAAAAGCTGTAGCAACGGCTCGTCTTTCGCGGTGAGCCAGAGGCGATCCTGATCAAGCCGGAATTCCAGTACGTCAGCCTGCAGGCAAAGCGTGCAAATCAAAAAGGTTAACAGGACTGTCGGCAAAACGGTACGCATGAACGGCAAAGTAGCAGGAAGCTGGCTGAATGGCAATCGGCTCTAGCGGTGGTGCGGTGGTGCGGTTGACGAAGCGGGTGAAGAGGCGTACTATACAAGGCTGTGAAACATCTTCTTTTCAAATACTTAGCGGTGGTGCTCGTGTTGGCTGGAATCGGCATTCCGGTTGCGGCAGAAGATCTGGATGCGGCACTTGCAGCACAGAAGAAGAAGGCTCAGCGGCAGGTTTATTCAGACACCGCGCTGGTGGAAGATCACAACCTCTCTGTACCGAAAACCGAGACGGAAGAGGATAGACAGCTCGATAAAAAGCTGCGGGAAATGGAAGAAAAGGCTGATGCCGCTGTCTCTTTGCCAAATATGGCCTCACCTCACCGTATGGCTCCCGCACCGGTTCGTTCCGTCGAAGATAAAAACTGGCTGACTACGGCGGTAATGGATAACACCTCGTCCGTTTCGCAGGTCAAATCAACAGACAACGACTGGATTGACCGGGAAGCCACGCGCCAAAAAGCCAAGGCTGACACAGTAAAAGAAGATGCTCTGGTTCAGAAGCTTCTGCGTGAAAAAACACAGTCGCAGCCGCAAAACACCACGCCGGAACTGGAACGCCTGAAGCAATACCAGCTGGATCCAAAAACGTTTAATGCCGGTAGAGATCCAACGCCTGTCAGTCCTTCATACATGCTTCCGCAAAGCGGAACGCCCGACCCGATGGCGGCAATCCGCCCGACACCGAAAAAAGAAAGTACGCTGACGCCACCGTTGTTCTCTCCGCAGGCTATAAAAACTCCCCAGTCGCCAATTCAGGATCCCCTCCAGTCGTACCGGAGTCCTCTGAATAATCCAGAGATCGGCTCACCGTCACGCCGTGTTTCGCCCAGCATTTCATCCGGACTGACCGAACCGGAAACTCCATTGACCCCGTTGCAAATGATCAAGAAGTCGTCGCCGATTAACCGGCAAGATCCGTTTGCTGAAGATCACATGCCGAAACTTAAAAATAGCATCTGGGATTAAGGCTGGGCATCCGGATCGATCTTCAAAAGCATTTTATAAGACTCTGCCGCACGTTTAATTTTGGCGTTCTGGCCCCTAAACGAAATTTGATCCTTTTCGGGAGAATTCTGTAACGTGAGCAGGTCGAGAGCTTGGTCTGATGCTTGCAACGCCTTGTCGTACTGGCCGGACACATAGTAGGCCTCTGCCAGCGTGTTCCACATGGCAGGATCATACGGAGAAGTCAGAAGCGCCTCGCGGGCATGGAGCAACGCGAGCTTGCCGTTTTTCATCTCGCCGCCAGTGGCATAAACCCAGGCCAGATTGTTCCTAAGCATAGGGTTTTCAGGAAATTCGGTCACGAGAGCCTCTATCAGTCCGGCCGCTTCTTTATACCGACCCATCTGAATGTAAAGCGTGCTCAGACGGAAGCGGATGTCTGGATTGTCGGGATCCTTTTCCCGTGCCCGCAAATAAGCCTGTTCGGCTTCTGCATATTCTCCTTCGTCTGCATACTGCACCCCGGCATCCATCAGGAAAGCAATCCGGGCTGCCAGATTGGTTGTCGCAGCAGATTCGGGTTGCGCGGTTTCCGACGAGGTGTCTTGCGCCAGCGCGAAAGAAGTCGTCAGCAAAGCTGTTAAAATCAAAAAAAGATATCGCATAGGTTACTCACGTTTCCTGACAGTGACTTGCACTGTCGCAGGTTCAATTTTTTCGATCTGAAGACCTGACGGCAGGTCGACCCGCACCGGGACTTCATAGTTTGCCGACTCGGTTAGTTCCGTACAATCAATGTACGTGTAAACATCGTGCTCATTCAACTCTGTAATCCGTTGCGGACTTCCGCGCAACGTCACCGCCACTTTTTCGGGCCTGATTTTTACCACCCGGGTATCGTCCGAAGCCAGCATCGGGCGCACAGGACTGTTCTCAATCCGCCTGGATGCCACCCGTTCAACCAGCGCGACCTCCGCCGTAACGCTTTCCGGCAAAACCACCCACGGCTGACCGGCGGACGCAACGGCCACATGCGTTTTGAATGAATCATAGCGCCCGTCGAGACTGACCGGTATGGTTCGAACCTGCTCCAACTCCCGCAACAGCCGCTCTGCACCACGCACCTTCACCGTCGCAGGCGAACACACGGCCTGCTCCATTTTGACGCCCGGCGGCAGGTCGCCTTCCAGCGTAACTTTCACCGGCAGCACCCGCTCCACTTCGCGGTCGATGGTCACGGTTATTTCAGGCGGATCGAACTGCACGGCGTGCGTCCTGATGGGCGCTTTCACATAGCGCGGCGAAAACGTGATGGTTTGACGCAACCGATCAGCGTGCCCCGAAACATCAATTTTTACTGTGACCTGATCGTTGCCGATAAAGCGGATGTCGTCGCGCGAACCGCGAAACCGGATGTTGACTGTATCGGTCGATTGATCAAAAACCGCCCGCCCGTCCCCTGCCGTAATCGTGACAGGAACATTCGACACCACCACCTCGAAACTGGTGTTCTCACGAACGGCCTGCCAGACCGCGAACGCCAGCAGAAGGCAGAACAGCTTCATCATCCAGTTACGTCGAACCGCCCGCCAAACGCCCGCCAAACTGAGATGAAAAGGAACTTTCATGATCTTCCTAATCATTCGAGCCCTCCTCGAAGACAAATTCGGGCCGCCCGCCGTCTTCGCCAAACCCGTTGGGCTCACGGCTGAGGAATGAAGTCAGCAACCGGCGAAGTCGCGGCCCGTCAAATCCGCGTTTCAGCTGGCCGTTGTATGCAACCGAGATGATGCCGGTCTCTTCTGAAACCACAATCACCACCGTATCGGTCTCCTCGGTCAAGCCGATCGCCGCGCGGTGGCGCGTTCCGAGATCGCTCGTCAAATCATCGGTCTGCGTCAGCGGAAAAACACAGCCCGCCGCTGCGATGCGGTCTTCGCTAATGATCACCCCGCCGTCGTGAAGTGATGTTCCGGGATAAAAAATGGACATCAGAAGTTCTACGCTCACTTCGCTGTTCATGGAGGTGCCGGTATTTTGAATCGTCTTCGTTTCCACCTCGCGCTCAATCGCAATCAGCGCGCCGGTTCTGCGGGCCGCCATCAACACCACCGCGTCTGTTACCGGATCGGCCAGCGCGCCGCGGGCCTTGCCGGCTATAAACTTACCCTGCCGTCCGAGCCTCGCCAGTGCGCGGCGGATTTCCGGCTGAAAAATCACAATCATCGCCAGCGCCAGATAGACCATCAGCCTTTGCAGCAGCCAATTAATAATCAGCAGATTGGTAAACTTGGTAATCACCATCAGAACGGCGAAAATGATGGCCATCCCCGTCAGAATGGCGGCACCGCGCGTGCCGCGGAAAAACTTCACCAGAAAATAGAAAACGACGGCGAGAATCAGAATCTCAACCATTCCGGTCAGTCCGGGGTTTTCTATGCTGTGTAGCCAGTTCATTTGCGTTTTTCCTGAGCGCGCAGTCTATCCATAAGCCTCGCGGCATCGCAAGATTCCTTTACATCATGCACCCGCAAAATATGTGCGCCGCGCAGAATCGAAAACCCGGCCACCGCCAGCGACCCGGTCAGCCGGTCATCCGGCCCCTTTCCGGTCAGCCGTCCAATAAACCCCTTGCGGCTCGCGCCGATCAGCACCGGACGGCCTGACGCCGCCAGCACCGGAATCCCGTTCAGCAACGCCAGATTATGTTCGTCCGTCTTGCCGAAACCGATCCCCGGATCAAGCACAATCTGTTCTGGTGCAAT
>CAZSSI010000107.1:0-5101 GCA_964609345.1 uncultured Verrucomicrobiota bacterium
ATCATCGCCGGAGCGGTCTTATATAAAACCAAACTGTGCAACTTGAAGTTCTGCGACATTTCGAATTCTTCCAATGGTTAGAAAAAGAAAACCCCGCTCGGATGAACGGGGTTTTCTTTGAAAATCAGGCTCTAAAACCGGCGTCCGCTGTGCGCGTTGCCGTGCATTCGCTGCTGTTTGGGCATCGGCGGGGTTTCGAGATAAAGTCCGTACCATTCTTCGCCCAGTCCGGCGTTGGAGAACTGCTTGTCTTTGTTGTTTGAAAGCAGCTCCCAGTTGCTGGCGAGGGTTTTGTCAGACGTGATGTCTTTCGCTTTAACCAAAAGCATGCGTGCTTTTTCGGCCTCGCCGCGCTGCATGTAGACCCAGGACATCAGCGCATAAAGCAACGTGCCACGGTTGCCGCGCATCCATTTTACATGACGATTGAAGGTCTTCTCGAGTTTCTCCAGCTCGCCGTGTTCATACTGACGGGCCATTTTCATGGCGATCGCCATGGGCTCCATCATCATCGGACCGGTGAACAGCCCGGCGGTCGCCAGAAGTTTGTCCACCTTTTCAAAGTTTTTCAGCTGATAGTTGAACTGCATGTGCATGGTGGCAATCTGCCGGTCCATCATCAGGGTCCATTTTTTGAACGGCTCAAAGCGTTTGGTGAACTCGAGCGCTTGTGTGATCAGCGCTTTCTGATCGCCTTCCAGCTGGCGCTGGATCAGTTTGATGTTCCCGCCGGGCTTGCTTTGAAACATTTGGATTCTCCGATTCATCTGCTTCTGGCCGTTCACAAGGATTGCTTGAAGCTCATTCTGAACCGCCGTGATTTTCTTCCGGACGATGAATCCGATTAAAAACTGCGGAAGAAGAAATCCGGCGAGTCCTCCGAAAATCTCCCCTCCCAACCCGACATGATAAACCCTCGCAGCAATAACCGCCGCGGCAGAAATAATCACTGAAATCAACAATGCAACCATGGTTTAAGTCCCTTCTATTTAAAAATTGAATCCATTGCATGCGCCTCTGCATACACAAAGGTCGGCATCGTACAACAGGCGGCAGACGATGTCACCCCTGCGTCGGCTAAGAAATCTTCCGGCAAAGGATTCTCCGGACGGAATCCGGGTTTCCCACAAATCCCCGTCGAACCGCTGGTAAAATGTTTTTTGCCTTTCAATCTGGCCCCGCAGCGTGCAAATCTCTCCGCGGTTTGTAAAAAATGGAGGCTCATATGATTCGTCTTTTTGTTAAAATGGTAGCTGTGTTGTCAGTTTGCGCCCTGTTTTCGGGTTGTTCCTCGCCATATATGAAGAATCGCGGCAATGACCTGGCTGATGTTTTTGATATCGGGCTGACTGTAAACGGCGGGAAACCTCAGTTCCGTCTCGATTTTGAACCCTTTCTTTTCCCTATCGGATATTCTGATTTGCACGGAAAGCTGATCGGGCTGGGCGGACGGAAGTTCGGCGTCAACGATTTCGAGAGCAAGGGATGGGGCGCAATTGTGACCGGAAAAGGCGTTTATGGAACCGGCCCGTTTGATCCTACCGATCCCCGCCAGTACGCGGATCCGAGCAACCCGACGAATGCTCCGAAAGACCGTCCCTCTTATGACATGGGCTTAGTTCCGCTGGCAACCGACGGCAATACTCTTTGGACCAAATATGCTGAGTGCAACAAAGGGATTCATTTGGGCTGGATCGGCGTTCACGTCCCCTGCCGCCCGCTGGATCTGGTCGACTTCGTTCTCGGTTTCACCACGCTGGACATCATGCATGACGACATGGCCAAGATAGAACCAGCGACGCCCGTACAAGGAGCTAAATAATGAGCGGAACATTTTCTGACGCGCACAATCGGGGCATTTGCTCCAAATGCAACAAAATCTCACCAGCGCACCACGAGGCCCGTGACGGCAAAGTGATCCTGATCAAAGAATGCCCCGACTGCGGGCCGACCGAAACAGTTGTTTCGTCCGATGCAAAACGATATCTAACCAAGCGCGACATGATGAGCTACGAAGGCGATGCCGTCCGCTCCTGCAGCCTCGACTGCCCTTCCTGCAAAACGCACAAAGCCCCATCTATCGTTTTCATTGATGTCACCAACCGGTGCAACATGAATTGCCCGATCTGCCTGGCCAATATTCCCGCGATGGGATTTCGCTTCGACCCGCCCATGGCCTATTTCGAAAAAATATTCCAGCGTCTGGCTCAGTTTGAGAAAAAACCAAAAATCCAGCTTTTCGGCGGAGAGCCGACGGTTCGGAAAGATCTGATCGATATCATCACGCTGGCCCGGGACAAATACGGACTGAGCGCACGCGTTGTCACCAACGGACTGCGTCTAGCGGACGAAGCCTACTGCAAATCGCTCGTCGAAACCGGCACGCAGTTTATGTACTCCTTTGACGGACATCATCCGTCGATTTACGAAAAAACCCGCAAGAACAGCAACGTTCTCGAACGTAAACTGAAGGGGCTCGAGAATCTGGGCAAGTTCGGCAAATCGCAGGTCACGCTCATGTACTGCGCCTCGGCGGCCAATGCGCCTTATTTGGCCGAGCTGATCGAATACTGCCACGAAAACCGCCACTTCATTGCCGCGCTTGACCTGATCCCTCTTACCGCCGAATGGGGGCCTGAAGAAGTCGATGTGGAAAGCTGCACCATCGAGGACGTCGAGCGGATGGCCAAAAATTCCATTCCAGGCATTGAGTTTTTCCCTGCTGGTCTGATCCCGCAGCTCAAAACGCTCTTCGAAACCTTCCCGCTCGGCCGCATCACCTTTGGCGGCGCGCATCCCAACTGCGAATCGGTAAGCGTTCTCATTTCCGACGGCAAAAAATATTCGCCGCCCTCACGCTTCCTGAAAACCCCGATGGATGAGGCAATCCGGGATCTGCTGATTTTGGATAAGGCCATGCGCGAAAAATTCCAAAAATCCGCATCCAGCCTGCGCAAACGCCGTCTGATCTACGGTCTGCGGATGTATAAATTCCTGAAACAGCACGTCAACCTGCACGAAGTGTTCGGCGGCAGCCCGCTGCTCGGCTGTCTGAAAATCATGACGGGTCTGATCGCGGGGGAAAAAGCAAAAGTTCTGCTCCGTCAGCACACCCGCCTGCACGGAATCCTGCGCATCATCATTCTCCCGTTCGAAGAAAAAGAGTGCGTAGAAGCCGCCCGTCTGGTCGATTGCCCGGCCGCGTTTGCCTACGAACATCCTGGAACCAAAGAGATCCGGTTTATGCCGGTCTGTTCGTGGAGCATCCATAAGAATGACATGCTTCGCGCTACGTCAGAAACATACGGTGTAGACAACGGAACCGGCACGCTCGGCCTGGGGCTTGTGAACAACGAACCGGAAGCAGAAGAAAAGACCGCCTAAGCGCAAGCGCCCGCCATGTTTCTCCAAAAAAATGCATTTCGATCTTTGCTGAATCGGCCCGGTCGCCTTTTTTGCGGAACAGACTTCAAGACGCCTCTGCCCGGCGGGCGAAGCGTTCCGTTTGTTAATTTCGATCATGCAGCAACGACACCGCCGTTTCGTTCGGTTCTGGAACATGTCAACCGCTGTGCCGAGTGGTATTCAAGCGTCCACCGCGGAGCCGGTTACAAATCCCAACTCACCACCCGGGCATACCACAATGCCCGCGAAATACTCGGCCGGTTTTTCGGACTGGACCCTGACTATCACGTCCTGCTCTTTTGCAGCAATACCACCGATGCGGTTAACCGCATCGCGGCACAAATGTGCCAAGGCAAAAACGACTCCAGCGACAACGTCATTCTCTGTTCCATGATGGAACATCATTCGAACCTGCTTCCATGGCTTGGCTCAAACCTGCACGTTGACTATATCCGCGCAAAATGGCCCTGCGGCATGCTGGATCTCGAGCACCTCGAAGAGCAGCTCAAAAAATATGCCGGACGTGTCCGTCTGGTCTGCGTCACCGGAGCGTCAAACATTACCGGTCTCATCCCGCCGGTCGCGGAGATCGCCGCGCTGGCGCATGAGTACGGCGCACGCGTGATGATGGATGCCGCACAGCTCGCCGCCCACCGGCCGGTTAACATGGGAAAAGCTGGAAGCCCGTTCTGTATCGACTTCCTCACATTCAGCGGCCACAAAATGTATGCCCCGTTCGGCAGCGGCGGTCTGATCGGCCCGCGCGACTTCTTCGATCACGGCGATCCCTTTTTGAAAGGCGGCGGTGCCGTTGATTTCGTAGAGATCAGCCACGTCGAATGGGCGGGGCTGCCAAACCGCGCAGAGGCAGGAACGCCAAATGTGCTTGGCGTTTTTGCCATGGCGAAAGCAGCCGAAACCCTTACGAGCCTCGGCATGGATGCCGTCGCCCGCCACGAAACTGATCTGATGAACAGCTTGCTCGCGGGGTTGAAAATCATTCCGGAAATCACCGTATTCGGCGGCTGTGAAAAAATCGATGCGATGCAGCGCGTGGCCGTACTTCCGCTCCAATCTTCCCGGTATCCCCATGCGCACCTTGCAGCCATCCTCGGCTACGAATGGGGAATCGGCGTACGAAACGGATGTTTCTGTGCACAACCCTATACCGGCCATCTGCTGCAGGTGACCCGCGAGGAACGTGCGAATCATTTAGAGCTGATGAAACAGGGCGACCGCAGCGAATTGCCCGGATTTGTCCGGATCAGCATCGGGCTGCCGAACACGGAAAAAGACATCGCCCGGCTGCTGCTCGCACTGAAAACGATTCACGCCGATGGTCCGAAGCTGTCGTATCGGCTGAACCGCAAGACGGGCGAGTACGAACCGGAAAACGCTCCGGCCTGCCCGGAAATCTTTCTCCGGTCGGCAGGGTTTCTCTCCGCCTGATACACGCAGGCTGGTCTAACAGAACCAATTCCCGTGTCCGTTTTTTTCATAACCAGCGGCCGGGAGAAAATTCGGGACAGTTAGCAGTCGGCTCTTCCGGCAGATCCTGCTATACACGGCGCTCATTTTAAATTTTACCCCGGATTGGACGGCCATGATTACAACCTCAAAAATCACGATGCGCTTCGGCAAGACGCCTTTGTTCGAAGACGTTTCGGTGAAGTTCGTTCCCGGCAACCGCTACGGT
>CAZSSI010000108.1:0-5071 GCA_964609345.1 uncultured Verrucomicrobiota bacterium
GGAAACTCGGCCGCTTTTTCTGCTTCGTCGTCGGCCAGTTCGTCAAAGTGCTTGTACGCTTTTTCGTAGCGGGCTTTGTCGACCACGGTCATTTTGGCGATGCTGGTCTGCTGAAGAGCGCGAAACGGTTTTTCCGCCTGTTGCAGTACCAGTAGCAGACCTTTGAGAATGTGCGCGGCACAGCGTCGGTAGTGCCCGCTCATTTTTGCGCCGGTATCGCTGGAGTTAAGAAACAGATTGAGCGGATTGTCGGCGGTATCCACGCCGATCTGGCGGCGGAGCATACGGCAAATAGACTGTGTATTGTCCACCACCGTGTCCATGAAGCTCACAAAAAGCCTGCTTTGGGCGGAAGTTTTTTCCGAGAGGTTGGCCACTTCGGCGTGGCGCCGGGCTTCGCGGAGCAGATAAAGCGCTTGCTCGGCGATCCTGCTCTGGTTTGCGGGCAGTTTCTGTGACGAAAGACTCCGGATGCGCTCAACAGCTTTTCCGTAAAACACATCGCGGCGAGCGAGGTGAACGGGCCGGTTAAGATGGAATGGGTCGGCGCTCATGCGCGTAAGATAACAGGCTCCCTTTGCGGCGGCAACCCCCGAAAAAGCCGCAGTTTAGGGTGGCAATCGGAGGTCTCTTCGTTAGAATGCGCGCTCAATTTCACCGGAACATACCAACGAGGAGAACCCAATGATCGTAACGACAAAAGAACTGTTTAAGCATGCTTATGGCAAATACGCCATCGGTGCTTACAACATCAACAACGCCGAACAGGTGATGGGTCTGTTCCGCGGCTGTATGGATAGCAAAGCTCCGTTTATCGTGCAACTTTCCAAAGGCGCCCGTTCCTACACCGACAAACGCATGCTCGAAGCGATGCTCCGTGCGGCGGACGAAATTTTCCCGGATGCCATCTTTGCGGTGCATCTCGACCACGGTGACGAAAAGACCTGTATGGACTGCATCGAAAGCGGTTTTTACAGCTCCGTCATGATCGACGCCAGCCACGAGTCGTTTGCCGAAAACATTGCCATCACCAAACGCGTATGTGATGCCGCACACGCCAAGGGCTTGGTTGTCGAAGCTGAACTCGGCCAGCTCGGCGGCGTGGAAGAACACGTTTCCGTCAGCGAAGCCGACGCCAAGCTGACCAATCCCGAACAGGCCAAAGAATTTGTCGAACGCACTGGCGTTGATTCACTGGCCTGCGCCATCGGCACCTCGCACGGCGCGTTCAAATTCAGCGGCTCACAGGGTCTGCACTTCGACGTTCTCGAAGAAATTCAGAAGCGTCTGCCGGGCTTCCCGCTGGTCATGCACGGTTCCAGTTCGGTTCCGCAGGACGAAGTGGCTCGCATCAACGCCGCTGGCGGTAAGATGAAGGGCGCTAAAGGCGTGGACGAAAAGCAGTTCCTGCCCGCTGCGAAACTCGGTGTGACTAAAATCAACATCGACACCGACGGTCGCTTGGTCTGGTGTCGCGTTCACCGCGAAGAATTCCTGAAGAATCCTGAAAACTTCGACCTGCGTCCCCCGGGCAAAGTGTTCATGGCCGAATACGCCAAGTATATCGCCCACAAGAACACCGTCCTCGGCAGCGCCGGACAGCTCGACAGCATCCGCGCCAGCCTTAAAAAATAAACAGTTTCACGACTGTTGCGAAAACGCTCCGGAATTTCCGGGGCGTTTTTTGTTTTCAGGAATGGAAGGGATCGGGCAGACTGCCCGCCGTTTAACTTTTGGGAGAACGCGCATGTCTGAACTTTCCATCGCCGCTTTACTGATCGGTCTGCTGGCTTTGACCGGCGGAATAATTTCTCTGCTGGTGCCGGCGCGCGTCCGCGCCGGTGTCGCGGCGTTTCCGCGCAGTATCTGGCCGGGGCGCATTCTGGCCGCCATCGATCTGATCTGGGCGGCGTACAACCTGACCCTGATGCACCTCGGCACGTTTGATGCCTGGAAAGTGCATCTCTATTGGATGACTCCCGTCGCCATTGTGCTCTGCGTCGTTTATCTCGATGAACTCCTTTCGCCGCGTGCGCTCGGCGGATTCCTGCTACTGGTCGCCGGGCCGGTGCTCGCCATTGCTCGCTGGCATCCGTCGGACTGGCGGCTGGTCGTCACCGTCATCGCCTATCTCTGGATTCTGCTCGGACTCACCTTTCTGCTTTCACCGTGGTGGTTCCGCCGCATTGCCATCCGGCTCACCGGCCTTGGCGATAAAGCAGTACGAATCACCGGCGCGATTAAAGTGGCGGCCGGTTTGGGCCTGATTGCGCTGGCTCTACTGGTTTACTGAGGCCATGACTCCGGAACTTCTCAACCGGCTGACCGGACGTTTCCGAGATTACGTTGACCTTTACCGGACGGACGGCGTGCTCCATCCAATGCACCAGCTCAAGCTGGAACACACCATTCGCGTCGCCGCCGATGCCCGCGCCATTGCCGCAGGCATGAACTGGCCTGAGGAAGAAGTCTGCCTTGCCGAAGCGGTTGGACTTTTTCATGACGTCGCCCGCTTTCCGCAGTTCAAGCAATACCGCTCGTTTTCCGACGCCGACACCGTGGATCACGGCGATCTCGGTGTTCAGACATTGGAAAAAGAAAAGCTGCTCGACGGCGTTGCCGCCGAACCGCGAGCGCTCATCCTGCATTCCGTGCAGTGCCATAACAAAAAGGATTTGCCGTCTTCGCTGACCGCGCACGAAGAAAAACATTTGCGGCTCATTCGCGATGCCGACCGGCTCGATATCTTTTTTGTTTGCTGGGACTCCATCAAAACCGGCCACATCCACGACCATCCTGAAATCATCATGAACATTGATTTCAACGGCCCGCCGACGCCGGAGGTGCTGAAGCAGTTCGAGCGCGGAGAAAAGATAGACTACCGTTGCATGAAAAGCATGGCCGACCGCTTTATCCTTCAGCTCAGTTGGATCCACGACCTGAGCTATGCTTCAACCAAACGGCTGGTTCGTGAACGCGGCATCCTTGAAAAGTTTATTGATGTGATGCCCGTCAAAACTGACCGGATGCTGGGCTGTTTTGAAAAAACCGCCAAGCTTCTCGCTAGATAGAGTTGCGTTAAAGATGCCCCGTGATTTGCCACGGGGAGTTTCACTTTTTTGGCGGAACCATGGCCATGATTTCAGCGGCGGGCCGTTCGTTGCGGATGAGTTGCGCCATAGTTTTCATGTACGGGTCAATGTGCGGCAGGAACATTTTGTAGCCTTCGCACAGCCAGTTAAGACCCGCTTCGCCGCCCGGCGTTTTGATGAAACGGTGCTTCGGACATTCGCCGTGGCAGGCGAAGAAGAAATTGCACTGACGGCAGTACCCCGGAAGTTTGTCGTATTTGTCGCTGCCGAACTTTTTCTGTTTCTCCGAGGCGGCCATATCGGTCATCGGTGTTTCCAGAATATTGCCGAGCCGGTATTCCGGATAAACGAAATGGTCGCACGCGTAAAGGTCGCCGTTATGTTCGATGATCATGGCGCTGCCGCACTTTTCGGCGAAGACGCATAGCGGCGGCGGCATACCCATCCACGCGTTCAGCATAACGTCAAAAATCTGCACGAAGACATTGCCGACATCGCGCCGCACCCACTCGTCGAAAATATCGATCAGGAACTGGCCGTACTGCTTCGGCTGAACCGTCCACGGCATCACGCGGTCGTCGGTATCGTCGGCGGCCAGATCCGGCGGCATGGCGAGTTTGAGTCCGAGCCGCGCGGCGGCATCGTCGGGCTTGCGTTCAATGATCGGAATGAACTGAAGGAAGTTGCTGCCGGTGCTTTTCAGGAAGTCGTAAATTTCCAGTGCGTACGGTGCGTTCTGACGGGTGACGCAGGTGAGCGTATTGAAGTCGACCCGGTGAGACTTCATCAGCTTGAGCGATTTCATCACCCGGTCAAAGGTCGGCTGGCCGCCGCGATAGACGCGGAATTTGTCATGAATGTGGCGCGGGCCGTCGAGACTCAGACCGATCAGGAATTTTTCTTTCGCCAGAAACTTACACCAGTCGTTATCGAGCAGGGTGCCGTTGGTCTGGAAAGCATTCTGGACCGGACGCCCGGCGGAATATTTTTTCTGGAGCTGGACAGCCTTCTGGAAAAACTCGATACCCATCAGCGTCGGCTCACCGCCTTGCCACGCGAAGAGAATCTCCGGCGTATTCTGCGATTCGCAGTACTGTTTGATGTAAGCCTCAAGCACCTCGTCGTTCATCCGGTGGATTTTTTGTTCCTTAAAGAGCACTTCTTTTTCCAGGTAGAAACAGTACTGGCAGGCCAGATTGCAATCCGGCCCGGCCGGCTTAGCCATCAGGTGAAACGGTGTTTTCTTCGAAATCATCGGGACAGATTAGAACGGGTTGTGAATGGCGGCGAGCCATTTTTCCCTTTTCAGTTCTCGATAAAAGTTACGCGTGATAGGCCTGAATCGGCTTAACGTCCCAGTCTTTTCCGTCGATGGCTTTGATCGCGCCGAGCGTGGCGCGTGCGCCGGACTCGGTCGTGACGATCGGGATGTTGCGCAGGATGCACTCGGAACGGATTTTGATTTCGTCCATGCGCGAAACCGGGCCGCTGGGCGTGTTGATGACCATAGCGATGTTGCCGTCCTGCATCATGTCGATGACGTTCGGGTGCTGTCCGCTGGCCAGTTTGTGCGTTTCGGTTACGGCGAGACCCGCGTCGTTCAGTGCTTTGGTGGTGCCTTCGGTGGCGGTCAGCGTAAAGCCGAGGCCGACGAGGGCTTTGCCGATCTCAACCATCCAGCCTTTGTCGCGGTCGGTGGCGCTGAGGAATACGCATCCTTCGGTCGGAATCATTTGTCCGGCGGCGATCTGCGATTTCCAGTAGGCCATTTCGAATGTGGTATCGATGCCCATGACTTCGCCGGTGGATTTCATTTCCGGGCCGAGGATCGGGTCGACGCCAGCAAAGCGGTTGAACGGGAAGACCGCTTCTTTAACGGCGTACCAGCTCAGCTTCGGACGGAAGCCGACGAGGCCGAGTTCTTTGAGCGTTTTGCCGACGGCGATTTCGGTGGCGATTTTCGCCAGCGGCACGCCGGT
>CAZSSI010000109.1:0-5039 GCA_964609345.1 uncultured Verrucomicrobiota bacterium
GTGGTGTCGGGTCGCAAGCCTGTGAGCAGACTGAACCGCGTCGGCGCGCAGAGTGACACCTGGCAGTAGCTCGCGGTGAACAGCGCCCCGCGCGAAGCAAGGCGGTCGATGTTCGGCGACTGAATCCACGACGTGCCATAACAGCCGAGAAGCGGCTTCAGATCATCGACGACGATGAAGAGGACGTTAGGCTTCTTCGCCGTCGGAGGGGTATCGACTGCGGTGCTTATAAGCGGCAGGGCCGAAACAGCGATGAGATTGAGGTGCGATCGATTGATTCGTTTCATATGTTCACTTCTCCTTGGGCTTCGGCTGTTCCTCAATAAAATCTTTTCATTTCACCCGCTTATAGACGAATACCAGCGCGGAGGGCTGGACCGTGGCGGTGACCGCGAACCCCTGTTCCATCAGCTCGCCGCCCGTTTTGGTTTCCTTGCCGCCATCGAGGTTCTCGATTTCGTAGGTCGCGTTGGCATCGAGGCCGCGGAGTTTTACGGTCAAGGTCTCGTTCGCGGCTTTGGAACGGCGGAAGGCTTGCACGACGCCCTCATTCAAGTCCGCTCGGTGGAACTGCCACGCGATCCATTGGTCCGTGGCCCGGTTATAGGGCGTGAGCGGATAGTAATCGCCTTCGAGCATGTGCGGCGCGGCCAAGCGGAACTCGGCGTAGGCTTTCTTGGCGACCTCCAGCGGCGCGGCGATCATGCCAAAGCCGGGCATGATCAGGCTGCGGTAGTGGTATGGATCCTGCGACCGCGAACAGCCTCCGTAAAACGGAAGCCAATAGGAAAGACCGTAGGTCTGCCCCTGACAGCCCTCGGCAGTGACATCCTTGTTCATCTCGTAGTCGCTGCGCAAGAGCGGAACGGCGCGGCGCATGGATTCCAAGTCGTTGCGCCTGCCTCCTGAAGCGCAAGAGTCGATGAGCAGTCCCGGACGGCGCGCGCGCAGGGTGTCCCACAGCGCGAGATGGCCCTGGATGTAAAAATTCTCGGTCAGGCCGACCCGCGGCAACCCGGTTTTCCCCTTCTCAACCTCGTCGTTCTTGCGCCACACTTCGTAGGGTCCCGGTCCGTTGAAGTCCTCGCGATACCAGTCGAGTTTCTGCCGCTCGATTATCGTGGAAAGATGGTCTTCGAGCCACGACAGGGCCGCGGGATCACCCAGGTTGAAGTAGGATCCACACGATGTGCCGTGCAACAACCACTCCGGATGTTCGGCGGCCAACACCGGCCGATCATAGGACCCGGGCGCGGAGTTGGTGTAGCCAATGCGCTCCGGTTCGAACCAAAGCATGGTTTTCATGCCATGCTGCCGAGCCCAGTCTCCGAAGGGAGCAAAGCCCTTGGGGTATTGGGCGGGATCCGGATCCCAGAAACCGGTGGTGTTGAGGAAGACATGTTCGGGTTTGGTGAATGCCCGGGGCTCGGGTTTGACCCACCAACCGGGGCCTGCGTCCATCCAGCAAATGTCGGGTTTGATTCCCGAATCGAGTAGCCTCTGGAACCGGGGAATTTGCGATTCGTGAAGCGGAGTTTGCACATTCCAGAGCGGCCCTTGCCGGCCGCCCTCGGGATGCGGCATGACCTCCTCCCGATACCAGCGGCGCCACAGATTCTGCGCGATTTCCCAGTCGCCACCTTTCCAAAACATCATTGTCGCCGACGGAAACCGCACCTTCTCGCCGGTCTTGAGCCGGAACTCCGACCTTTCCTGCCCGGCCCGCCAACGCATACCGCCGTTCTCCGCGCTGAAAGTGGCCGACCAATTCCCGGGCCAGCCCAGGACTAATATCCGGCCTTCATTGCCGGGGCCGGCCAAGTTGAAATAAGGCCAACCGTTGCGCCCGTTGGTCGATTTACCACTGGGCCCCGGACTGAAAGTCCGGGTCATGCCCGGCCTGGCTTGCCATTCGTAGGGAGCAAAGCTGTTGGCGCTGCAACTGTCGCCCTCGATCCCGTGCAGAGTGAACTCGGAGCCTTCGAAAAAAACATCCGCCGCCTGCAACCCGCGCAGCTCGGGGGAATTCCCTCCTCCGTTGTTCTGAAGAAATGCCGTCCATTCGACCACCGGCCAGTTCCGGTATGTGATGATTTCCACCCGCAACTCCAGACCGGTTGCCGGATCGCGACGGCGCAAAACCGTGGTCTCCTTGCCGTCGTCAGCACGGTGCTCGGCGGGCAGAGCGCTCCACCCGGCGATAAAATCGCGGGAAGGCTTTCCTTCCAGCGAGAAAGAAATCGGCCAACGGGCAGGATCTTCCGCGTTCCAGAATGATTTCGCCCAAGCTTGGCTGGCTCCAGCATCTGCCGCCGAGGATACCTTGTCATCGGACGGACGCCGCTCAGATGCCTGTATCCGTTGGCAACCGGCCAATCCAATGAGCAGTACCAAGAAAGTGGTGGGGAGTGTGAGGGTGGGTTTCATGGTGTATTCCGAGTTGCAATTTGCGGTTCCGAGATCACCTCAATAAGAAAGTTATCAAATGTAAGCGTTCCGTTAGTGATCCCGTTGGCCGGTGAAACATAGCGGAATGCATTAATGTAGTTAGTCAGACCCGTCGCAGCGCTTGATTTGGCCAGTGTATTGCCGACCCAGATATCGGTATATGTGTTGGTTATAGTCCGCTGAACTCCCAGCGGGTCTATATACGTTGCATTCGAACCGGTATCATTCACATACACCTTCACGGTCTGCACGCCGGTGAAACCGCCTACGCCTGTTATTCCGGTCGTGACCTTCCACGTATTGCTGGTAGCAGAATCCACCGCAAACCCGAATGTTCCCCAAACGGTTGTTGGCCCATTGTTATAAAGCTCATAAAAGCCAAGCGATTTGTTTGCGGTCTGATTGGTAAAGGAGAACCCGATATCGAATTGAAATTTAAACAGGGTCAGGGGAGCTGCGCCCAATGCCGTGGTGCGGTTTATCGTACTGGCCACAGCACCGCCTTTTCTTAACTGCAGCGCACCGTTAACAATGTCAAACGTATCGCCGGAGCCGGCCATAATACGATCAAATTGAACAGCCGTCGGTCGATGTGATTGTATGCTTTGAAGAGTGGAACCTTCCGGGAATTCCTGCTGGAAATACACCCCGGCATCCATTTTTACCGGCGGAGCCGCCGGTTCAGGTTTCGGAGCGGGCGGCTTAAAATTCGGATTATCCGGCCGGATTTTCGGTGCCGGTTCCGATACGTGTTTGACAGTCTGCTCAAACAGCTTCCTCCGTTCGTTGAGAAGCAATGCATATTCCGGCTTGTCTACAAGGTTTACCGCCTCAATCAGAGCCCCCGGTTGATTATAGAGTTCTTCCGCAACCGTCTTGCCGGTTTTGAAATCACACCAGCGGTTATAATTAAATTTTTCTCCATGTAAAACATAACCCATTGTTTCCGGCTCCGCCGAAAGGCCTCCACCCCAATAAAGCGCCGGACGCGGATACTGTGTAATCGCAACGTCTTTCACTTTGGCTGATGGATCTTTGAGAACAGGCGCAAGGCTCACGCCGTCAAGCCAGTTCGGCGCAGGGAGTCCGCAGAGATCTGTCAATGTCGGAAAAAGGTCAATCAACTCTGCGATGGATACTGTTTTCGCGGCAGGCACTCCGAGCATCGGGGCGGAAATAATCATCGGAACACGGGCATCCAGTTCATACAGCGTCATCTTCCCCCATGTATCCTGTTCGCCGAGATGAAACCCGTTATCGCCGAAGACAACAACAATCGTGTTGTCGGCAATGTTGAGACGATCGAGTTCTTCCAGTACACGCCCGAACTGTGCATCGACAAAACTCGTCGCGGCATAATAGCCGTGCCGGATTTCCTGTTTTGCTTCTTCATCAATGGAACGATGGTCGGCACCCGTACCGAGAACTTCATGATTCGCATGAAATGCAATATCCGGGGCGTTTTCCGGACGATACGGATGTTCAATGGCCGGAATATCCGCCCGATTATATAAATCCCAATACCGTTTCGGAATCTTATACGGGGTATGCGGCTTGAAAAAACCAAGCGCTAAAAAAAACGGTTTCGGTTTTCCGGCAAGGTCACGGAGCTCGCTGATCGCTAAATCCGCCGAGAGTGTGTCAAAACAGGATTCATCCGGAAGATCACGGTTTTCACAAAGGGGATCTTTCGCCAGATTCGGAGGCAGCGGCTTTCCTTCCGGGTTGTCAGGCCAAAATTCATCTTTGCGTTTTCCGCCGGTGCGCCGGTCAGTCTTGTCGAGTCTAAAAAAGTCTGATTTATCAGTGTGCGAATAGCTGGCGAGCACCTTCCCGATACTCATAGACGTGTATCCGTTATTCTTAAACCATTCCGGAATAATCTGAATATCCGGATGGCAGTCGTACAGATACTGGGTCATACTCCAGATACCCAGCGTATTCGGACGACGTCCACTCATGAATGAAGCACGCGACGGTCCGCAGATCGGCTGCTGACAGTACGCCCGTTCAAAAACAGTCCCGCGTTCCGCGAGCCGATCCAGATTCGGAGTTTTTGCAATCGGATCACCATAACAACCCATACGGGTGCTCAAGTCATCAAAAACAACAAACAGCACATTGGGTTTCTTCGCCGTCGGAGGGGTATCGACTGCGGTGCTTATAAGCGGCAGGGCCGAAATAGAAAAAATGTTGATGAGCGATCGACAGTTTAGTTTCATATGTTCACTTCTCCTTGGGCTTCGGCTGTTCCTCAATAAAATATTTTCATTTCAGCCGCTTATAGACGAATACCAGCGCGGAAGGCTGGACCGTGGCGGTGACGGCGAGGCCCTGTTCCATCAGCTCGCCGCCCGTTTTGGTTTCCTTGCCGCCATCGAGGTTCTCGATTTCGTAGGTCGCGTTGGCATCGAGGCCGTGCAACTTGAAGCGCGCGGATTCGTAGGGGCTCTCCGGCCGGCGGAAGGCCTGCACCACACCCTCGCCCTTCTCCGGTTGGTCGAACTGCCACGCGATCCACGAGGTCTTGTCGAAACTGTAGGGCGTGAGCGGGTAATAGTCGCCCAACAGCATAGAGTTGGCGATCCGGC
>CAZSSI010000110.1:0-4998 GCA_964609345.1 uncultured Verrucomicrobiota bacterium
GCTTCCGGCAGTTCGACGGCGATGTTGGCCGAGAGTGTGCGGAAGCCGTTGAAAATATTCCACTCCATCACCGGCGTATTTCCGGCGGCCATCAGCACGATCATCGTTTCGCCGACGGCGCGTCCGAGGCCGATCATGATGGCGGAAAAAAGACCGCTCATCGCCGTCGGAATAATGATGCGAACCGCCGTCTGCCACGGCGTGGCCCCTGCCCCGAGCGAAGCCGAGCGCAGGTGATCCGGCACGGAAGAAAGCGCGTCTTCTGAAATCGTGTAGATGATCGGAATGATGGCGAAGCCCATCACAAACCCGACGACCAGCGCGTTGCGTTGCACATACGTTCCGAACAGTCCGCCGCGCGGATCGAAGCCGAGCCCCTGCAACAGCGCGGCGGCGGCAATCGCCAGCACCAGTGCGGCGGCGAGGCCGAGCAGGAATTTAAACAGGTCAAACAGAGCGCACTGCATCCGCGACCAGTTCATTGAAAGCGAGCGGAGGCGCGGATCGACCGCCGCGCTGAAAAACCATGCAACCAATAAACAGCTCACCGGCATGATTAACAGCACCCAGCCGCCGAAGGCCTGACCGATCTGGCCGTCGAGCCAGCGCATAATATCACCGGCAAAACACAACTTCTCAATCAGCGGGCTGATTAGCTGTGCCACACCGACACCGACCGGAACCATCAGCAGTAAAAAGATCAGACGGAACCGCGCCAGCAAAAGTGTCCAGCGTTGCGGCAGAAGCTGCCAGATATAAGCACCCAGCAGAAAGGCCGCCGGAACAGTGATGAAGACCGTCATAAACACCGTGAGCAGTTTCGCGACAATCGGCGCCAGCACCAGCGCGGCGATGAAGCCCAGCACAACACTCGGCAAGCCAGCCATCATTTCGACGGCGGGTTTAATTTGCAACTTGGCGCGCGGTGAAAGAAATTCGCTGGTGAAGATCGCCGCCAGCAGCGCCACCGGTACGCCAAACATCATGGAAAAAAGGGTCGCCTTGAGCGTGCCGAAAATCAGCGGCATCAAACCGAACTTGGGTTCAAAGTCGTCGGTGCCGGACGATGACTGCCAAACGTGTTCCGGTTTAGCGGAACCCTCGTACCAGACCGGTGTAAAGAGCGCGTCCGGAGTAATTTCTGGATGCCGGGGATCAATGTTCCATTGCACAAGATGGCTGGGCGTCAGTGCCAGTATGGCGTCATCTTTGGGCGACAGTGCGACGGACTGTACCGGTGCATCGCCAACCGCCAGATGGGCGAGCTGTTTCTGACTGGTGATGTGAAATAGATCCACCGTGCCGTCGGCATAGCCCGCCGCGATCATGCGGATGCGCGACGACGAAGCCAGCGCGGTGACGGCAGTATGACCTTGGAATGTGTGGGCCTGAGTCAGAAATGTCTGCGATGGATTGTTGGGCGAAAAGGCTGGGAACCACGCCTGAATACGTCCGGAGGAATCGCCCGCCAGCAGTGTGGAGCGGCCCAGCAACGGCTGAAGCGAAGTCAGTTTACGATCCGGCTCAGGAACCAGATCAATCCGCTCGATCAGCGACGGACTGATAAAATTGCGGGTATCGAAACGAAGCAGCGTGCCGTCGCGCCAGACCGCGCAGACGGTGTCGCCCAGACCGGAAAGGACAACCCACGCTGGCGGATCGCGGCGTTCCTGCGCGTTGTACGGAATCACGGCGGCAGTGCGACGAACCGTTATTTTGCCGGTCATGATGTTTTCGCGTTTGGTGAAGCGGAGAAGCGAAAGCGTTCCTTCGTCATTCAGCATCACGGAAATCTGGCCGGCCGGGCTGGTGGTCTGGTCCAGCAGGCGCACAGCCGACGACGTTTCGCCGGGAATCGATTCGTCAAAAACAGCGGAGAGCCGGATGGCGCGGAACTGTTCGCCGGAGATCCGCTGAATCAGCGCGCCGTTCCATTCGCCAATTCCATTTTCCCCCAGTGCCTGTAATTCTGACGGCAGGTCTTTGTCGGCGACATACGAGGTTTGAAAACTGATGCGGCCCATTCGAATCGAGCCATCGGCAAAGCCGCAGAGCGCCTCGGAAGTCGTGGCATCCATGGTAAATGCGGTCAGCGCCACATTGGTGAAAAGCATTTGTTCGGAAAGTAGAGCGCCGGTATCGAGCCGGGTGCAGACAAGCCGCCCGTCGGCATAGAGCACGCGGTTCATCAGCCCGTATTCGTCGGACTGAATTGAGAGCGACTGTGCGCTGTCGGCCGCCGGGCGGTTCAGCGTTTCGCTGCCGTCAATGCGCGCCGGGCGGAAAAGCGGAATCGTGACGTAAAGCAGATAGAAAAAAACGGTGGAGACGGCAAGGATGGTGCCGATTCCACCGACGGTGATCAGCGATTTGGAAAGACGATCTGACAGACGCACACTCCAGTGCGTTTTTTTTCGCCGTGCCCGGCCTGTAAAGCTTTTTGTCATCCGCGTTCGCTGTCTCCGTTTTAATGTCAAAGGATGGCGACCTGATTCAGGCCGCCATCCTAATCTGTTTTTTATTATTTAGAAGCCCGCTTTGGTTAGAAATCTGCTTTGATGCCAACCGATTCGAGCGTCTTGCGGGCAATGTTGGCCGGGACCGGGAAGAAGCCGTCCTTGAGCACATCCGACTGGCCCTGCTTGCTGAAGATATACTTGATGAACTCGCGGCGGAGCGGATCCAATTCGCTGCCGGGCTTATAGTTCACGTAGAGATACAGGTAGCGGGACAGCGGATATTCGCCGGTGTAGGCGTTTTCAGGAGTCGCCTCGACTGGGTATGAATAAGCATCGCGGGCCAGTGGAACGGCGCGGACATCGGCGGTTTTGTAGCCGATGCCGCTGTAACCGATGGCGCCTTTGTCGGTGGCAACACCTTGCACGACAGCGGAGCTGCCGGGCTGTTCTTTCACGGAATCCTTATAGTCGCCTTTGCCGAGCGCGTTTTCTTTGAAGTAGCCGTAGGTGCCGGAAGCGGCGTTACGACCGTAGAGGCTGATCGGCAGATTGGCCCATTCGCCTTTGAGACCGAGCTGGCCCCAGCCAGTGATGTCTTCGGAGTTACCGAGTTTGCGGTTCTTGGAGAAAATCGCATCAACCTGAGTCAGCGACAGCGCCTTGATCGGATTGTCCTTGTGAACGTAAACAGCCAGCATATCGATACTGGTCGGAAGCTCGGTCGGCTTGTAGCCGTATTTGCCAACGAACCCGTCGATTTCCAGTTGCTTCATCGCGCGGCTCATCGGGCCGAAGGTTGCGGTACCTTCGATCAGTGCGGGCGGCGCGGTGGAAGAACCTTTGCCTTCGATTTCAACCTGAACGTTCGGATACATTTTTTTGAACCCTTCGGCCCAGAGCGCCATCATGTTGTTCATGGTATCAGAGCCGATACCTTTGATCGTGCCGGAAACGCCCTGCACGGCTTTATAATCCGGAAGACCTGCGTCAACCTTTACCTGAGCCTGTGCGGTCAAAACGGCCGCTACGACAAGCGCCACACCTAATACTGCTTTCTTCATGTAGAGTTTCTCCTATTTTCACTCGTTAGTTGATTCGGCGGTCACCGGATGGAAGGTCTTTCCTTTCGCCTTCGCTTCCCGGCGGCTGCCTCATACGAACTAAATATGAGCTAACTGTATTAGGGAATTGTTAGGGTTTAATTAGAACACTGTAAAAAGAACCAAATGATGGAAACACTGGAGAAATGACGTTTGGGATGTTAAAAGTGAACCATGAAATTACAACAAGGCCAAATCTGGAAAACGGGTAATGAATTCCTCCGTATCGTCGAGTGCGAGCGACTTTCCGTCAAATATAAGGCGCTGGAGAATCCTTACGCCAAAGAAGGCGAGATGCATCAGGTCACGAAAAAAGAATTCTGCCGGTTACTGAAAGAGGCAAAACTTCTGCCCTGAAGATTCGTCCGATGAAAATTAAACTCTCGCCTCAACAAAAAGGGCTCCTGCGCCAAAAGCTCATCGCCATGTTCCGGGATGATTTTGAAGAAGAACTCAGCGACTTTAAAGCCGATCAAATTCTCGACGCTTTCATCGAAAAGCTCGGCCCCGGCATTTATAACGCGGCCATCGATGACATGAAAATCCACATGATGAGTCAGCTCGAAGACCTCGATGCTCTCTTCCAGAAGTAGCAACCGACTCGCGGCATGAGCAAGTGGCGGGCGGCTCAGATGCCGAACCGGCTGTCCGTAGAAAAACGCGCCGCCGGATTCTGGTTATAAAAAAGCCTCAGCTCCTCGTACAGTTCCGGGTGATGTTGCTGAAGCTGCACCGGCTTCTCAAAAAACGTTTCCGTGGCGACGGCAAAAAACTCGGCGGGGTTCTGCGTGCCATACTCATCCAGTACCGTCCGGTGCCGCTGGTGGGTTTCCTGAATCAGCTGCGCATACTCCGCGCCGAGCACCCTGGCCCAGGTGGAATACATGGAACGCTGCGGCAAAGCAGGTGCCCCGTTCACCGCCCCGTCTTCGGCATCAAGCTGATGGGCGAACTCATGATAGACCACGTTATGCCCGTCGTGAACATCGGCCGCGCCGCCCTGCACGGCGTCCCACGCCAACACGACGGCGCCGGTCTGCCACGATTCGCCGAGACGCGTCTCGTCGCTCTCAGTCCACAAACGTCCCGACACCGGACGCACGCCGGTCGCATGGTACGGATGCGGATAAACCAGAATCGACTTCAGCCGCGGATAATCGTCGGTTTTGCGGTGAAGAAGCAGAATGCAAGCCTGCGTGGCAATCGTCACCCGGATTTCATCCGTCATCTCCAGGCCGCCGCATCCTTCGAACGACTTCTCGTCGATAAACACCTGAACCAGCCCCTGCAACTCAACCTGCTCGTCCGGTGACAGCAGACGAAAATACGGAACGTTCTTCTCGATCACACGAAGCCATTCAGCCGGGAACGGTCTTTTCCGAATCGCCTGACGGTGTTTTTGACGAAATGAAAACATGGCCGACAGCATACGCCCTCCG
>CAZSSI010000111.1:0-4986 GCA_964609345.1 uncultured Verrucomicrobiota bacterium
GAGGGCGTGTCTTTTGGGCCGAGCTTGGTCTGGACGATCATTTTGTCGCGCGGCAGAGACGGCAGGAATTTTCCGAGCTGGTATTCAGATGTGCCGTAACCGCGCGCAGTTTCGATGTGATTAATGCCGAGGTCGAGCGCGTAGCGGACGGTCGCTTCGAGATTTTTCTGATTCTCTGCAGTGACGGAGGCGCGGGCCGCTTCATCATCCTGCCAGCTTTGCTGGTAGCGCATGCCGCCGCAGGTGATGACGGATAGTTGCAGTTCGGTTTTTCCAAAACGCCGTTTCGGTACACTCATGATCAACCTCCAAAGGCGACAATGATACTTAATGAAATTGCCGAAAGAACGGTGCTGACAACGATAATGTGTGCGGCCAGTTCTTTGTCACTGTCAAAAATGTCGGCCAGAACATAACTGGCCGTAGCCGTCGGACAAGCCAGAAAGATGAGCAGCATCTGCCGCTCGATCGGCGGAACATTCCAGAGCAAAGCAAGGCCGAGTCCGATCAGCGGTTGAATAAAAACCTTGATGCTGGACGCGGTGATCGAGTGAAGCAGGCCGTTGCCGATTCCTCTGAAGGAAAGCGAAGAACCGATGCTCAGCAACGCGAGCGCGAGCGATGCACTGCCTAGTGCGGAAAGCGAACTCTGGATGGCGACCGGAAAGCCGACTCCGTAGAAATTCAGCAGGAGCCCGGCTGCGCAGGCGATCAGCAACGGATTGCCTACCAACTGTTTGACGAAGAGCCGGATGGTTTGGCTCCGGCTTTGCTGTTTCCGGGCGCTATGCGCCAGCAGGACGGAGACCGATAAAATATTATAGAAGACAATCGCCGGTGCCAGCGCGACAGTCGCCAATGCTTCAATTCCGGGGGCGAGACCAGACATGGAATAGAGAATCACCGGCAATCCGATAAACGCATTGTTAGAACGCGCCGCCCCCTGAATAAAGGCGCCTGCCGACTGAGATTTGAGTTTCAGGATGAATACGGCGAGGTAGCCGACCAGCACAGATCCGCAGGTTGCCGCAATCAAAAGTACGGACATGCGTGTAACGTCGCCGGAATTAAACGTGGCGTTGGTCACTTTATCGAGCAGCAAGGCGGGCAAGGCGACCCAATAGGTCAACCGATTCATACCCTTGGCGAGCTCGTCAGAAAAAAAACCGGTGCGACAAAGCAATTTGCCGAGCGCGATAATCAAGAAAACCGGCATTAAGCTGTTGAGGACGTACATGGCGGGAAGAGTAGAGGCGCGTGCGGGCTGAAACAAGTGGAAAGGCGGCGAACAGTTCCGTTTGACATCATTCGACTTTTACGTAGAATGCGCGCTTCTTTTTCAAGGCGGGATAGCTCAGTTGGTAGAGCAGGGGACTGAAAATCCCCGTGTCCTCGGTTCGATTCCGAGTCTCGCCACCACATTGACTTTGACCAATGTTTACAGGGCTTTCGTGAGGTTGCCTGATTCTAAAACGACCCACTGCTAACACCTACTGCTAACAAAGCCAGTTCTATCAGCCCTATTTAAGGTCATCCAACCTTGTCTCAAGATGGCCGTATGTTGAGATAACCAGAATAGAACTTGGCAGGGTCAACCTCGCTCCTTAATGTTTTTGCGTACTAACAGAAAGGCAACCGCATGAAATATATCAGCGTATTCGATGTAGAGACGGATCAGCCCCGATCAATATTCTTGGACAAAATCGTGTCCGTTACCGAGGAAGCGGGCGAAGAAGGCAAATGCGGTGAAGGTGTTATACAGGTACTTGGCGCAGATAAGCCCATCATAGTTACCGACTCACACTCAGCCATAATGGAGTTGATCAAAGAGGCAGAGGCCAAATAGAGGTACCATCTATTTTCTGCGCGTCTATCCAGCGCTCGGCCAGCACTGGCCGGGCGCGAACAGACAGATAAGCCACAGGGCGGCACGCCACCGCTCTTGGTTATGATGATCTGCCCGCCATCCCGCCCAGCACGTCGGATTCTTTATCACCAACCCATGACAAACAGCTAACGGATGCTTCCTAGACCGCTTTAAAGCATCTGTTTCCCACTTTGCAGGCTCAGGCCATACCAAGGGCGGGGCAATCCTTTTTCTGTTCTGCTTTAGCTGGGCGGCTCTGTGCGCTGGCGCGGGCTGTGGGTTGTTGTAGCAGGCCCCCACCGGGGGAGGGGACAAGACCCCCCTTGTAGTATACATAATCGTCTTCGGGAAAATTTTTGAAATTTTTGACTTAACGGTCTGGCTGGTGATTTCTTTGCGGGAAGGATGTACAGGTATCTGTGTTAGACTTTCGGGCGTTTCAGGCAGAACAACGCTCTCGCTTCCGCCCATGCTTCTGCCTCGTCCATACCGATTAACTTCAGCGCGTCCATTTCCATTCGCGTCAGTTTCGCGCAGGCCATCGCCCATGTCGCCGCCCGTCTCCCCAGTTTCCGATATTCCTTCGGGAAGTTCGTCTTCCACGTTTCCAGTGTTATATCCTGCATTTCTTCCAGTGTCATACGAATCGCCGCCTTCCTTATTGTTACCCGCCCAGAATCGCCGCCGATCTCGCTTCCATCGAGGCGTTGCCCTGTTCTTCCATCAGGGCTAACTGCTTGGATTGGCATCTGCTCTCCGCCGGTAATCTGCGCTTGCCTGCATCTGCTGGCGCACCCTGCTCAAGTCTATCGGGTGTTGTGAAGGTTGCATTTGCTTCTTCGCCCATTCGGGAGCCTGTATTACTTTTGTCTGCTTGAGCCGCGTCGGAATTCTGCCAGCTTCCGATCCATCCGCCAGCGTTATCTTGTATTCGCCCTTCTTCATTATTTTTCCTTTCTACAGCAGGCGGCACAGAAAACTTTCGAGGGACAGGCCGCTCACTTCCTCTTTCAAGTCCTCCGGATTCGCGGCCGGCGATTCTAGCGCGTCCGTTATTCCGTCCCGCCAGTCCGCCAGCGTCGTTCCCGGCTCTGCCGGATACGTCCATATCAGCGCTTCGGGTGTCTGCGGGTTGTTCAGAAGTCCGCTCGGAAGGTTTTGCGACCCCTGTTCGGCCAGACTGTCCTCGATCCGATTGTTTGTCGCCTTGATTTCTCCCGGACTGGCTTCGGCCACCAGTATCCGCAACAGCGTCGCCTGATCGAGCAGGAATTGATCCTTCGTTTCCTGCCTGCCCGTCTTGCTGGCCGGTCGCACCAGACTCAGATAGTCTGGTCTGTCCTCCGGCATCCAGAACTTCATTTGCGCTACCGTTTTCATTTCACCCACTCCTCGTTGATAAGAGTCAATGAAGCGCCGATGATCGTACAGATACTCGCCCAGACGCTCCACCATTCGGCGTGGTAAATGTTGAACGCAAGAAAAACTCCCGATCCGGCGATGCAAAGAATAGCCAGTATTTTGGCGGTGACTTCCCGTCTGGACGGGGCTGTCTTTGCTCCGCCAACAACAAAGCCTATTGCGGAGAGAACGCTCCCGATAGTGGTTTTAAAAGCCATAACGAAAAAGCTGTTAGCGGGTAGAGTGTCGCGCCCCGGTAACCAAGAAGTTCCAATATCGACCAACCCCCACAGAAGGCATGATGCGACCACAGCAGCGGGCAAAACAAGAATCCAGCGAAGCACAACTATAAGTTTCTTTTTCATTTGTCTAATTTCTACAGTTCAAAGAAGCCGCACAAGCAGGCATATACCATGACTATCATCGCTAAAATTGGTGAAAGCAGAAAATTTACGGCAATCGAATGGTCGAACCGAGGGACGGTTTTTTTTGAATACCTTTTTTGAACATGATACGCGATGTACTCAATCATCCAGACGGTAGCGGCAGATGTCGCAGGTATGATCCCAAAGAACAGGAGAATTTGCCACTTAACATGAACCCCCATCCATTCGTGAACCCATAATGGAACAAGGAATGGCTCGAATGGCCACAGCCCACAAACCGCCCGCAACTCCAACGCTATAACGATTCCCATCAGTACAAAAATCCGGACTTGTTTGCGCAACAACATAGTCAGGGCGTACACGGCAAGTAGTAGGGGAAGGACAACCTGCGCAAACAGGCCGATTAGGGCAAGAACCAGCGATGTCGCGATGATCAAAAGAACCGTTTTCATTTTTCACTTTCTAGAGGTTCTGGCTGATAAAGAAGAAACAGCGGGTTGTTCACCGGCATAACGATCATTCCGAGATGGCTCTGATACCACTCGGTTGTTTCAATCCCCTCGAAAACGTCCGCCATAGCCTCCAGCGGGGCGCTGTCCGGCCATTCCCATTGCCGTAAGGGGTAATCCATGATCTCGCAGGCACGCGCAAGCTGGCCATTTACCAGCCAATACAGCTTTGCCCGCGCCGAAAACGCCGTTCTATCTGTTTCGGCCAATCGCTCTGCTTTCGGCAGGTCTTCCAGCGTCCATGTAACCTGCTCTGGGGTGACTTGGGCTTTTATCGCCGTAACGGCTTGTTGTCGCTTGCTGTTCATGCGCCCTCTTTCTGCTGCGAAAACTTTACGCCCTATTGTGCCGTACTGTCAAAAGGTTCGTTGCGGCACAATGCGCCGTAATGAATAAGGCCGTTAAAAAACATCTTCAAACCTTCGGCGGGAATGTGCGTCGCCTTCGCGTTGAACGGAACCTAACACAGGAAACACTGGCTGAAAAGGCCGACTTGAACATAAGAACAGTTCAAAAGATTGAAGCCGGGCAGACCAATATCCTGATTACGACTGCCGCCAGAATCCAGAAAGCCTTGGCCTGCGACTGGAATAAGCTGATGAAGTTCTAAGGGGAAGTAGAAACCAGTTGCTTCCCGTAACGTCTTAAAATAGCTTTTCAGCAAGGAGATCATCTATGGCTACGAACCCAGTCGGCAAAGGCACCAAGACCATCGGTATCAACATGTGCAAGAAAATGGCAGAGGAACTCGAAAAGCGCGCGACCTCGATGCACATCAGCAAAAGCAAATACTGCAAGATCGTGCTCCAGCAGTGGATTGACT
>CAZSSI010000112.1:0-4950 GCA_964609345.1 uncultured Verrucomicrobiota bacterium
CCGCGGGGGTCCTATAATCCGCCACGTTCGTGGAACTCGAGAAGTCCTGACTGAAATAAACCTGCTCTGCCCCTGCCATCGCGGGAACCATGGAACATAACAATGCTATACCTGCTAATACTCTCATCACCTTACCTCCTGTTTAGTTGCTCGGTGCTCGGTTGCGCAGACTTCCTCTCGCCTAATTGTAAATGATGTAATACGAAATTAACTTGCCCCCTGTTTAGTTGTTCATCACACGACATGCACTGTCTGTGCAGAGCCCCTATTCCGTTCCGGGATATAGACTATTATTTACAACCCGCCTACCGGTTTTCGTTAAAAAAGAACCGTTTTTATGCAGTAGCACAAACGGTCGGGACTCTTTTGCTGATGCCCAGCCTGACAACGCGAATACGATAAAGCGATGTCGATGCAGTAAAGAAAACCGTCTTCATGTCCTCTTCGCCGAAAGTAAAATTGCCAATGACTTCCGGAACCGCAATGAACCCGATCTTTTCACCTGCAGGATTAAATATCCACAACCCACCTGGCCCGGTAACATAAACATTGCCTTCTGCATCAACTTTCATGCCGTCAGCACAGCCCGGCATATCCCCTTTAACTTCAGCGAAAAAACGTTCGTTTTCCAGATTTCCTTCTTCGGTTACATCGAACACTTTGATGAAGTTTTTTTCGCAATCATTCACGTAAAGAAGTTTCTGATCCGGTGAAAAGGTCAGCCCGTTCGGTCGAAAAAAACCGGCGTTAAGCAGAAAAAGTTTTCTGCGCCGAGGGTCGGTTCGGAAAACGCCTTGAAACGCCAATTCCTGCTCTCCCGGCTCTCCGAAAGCGGCTGTAAGGCCGTAAGGCGGATCCGTGAAATAGAGGCACCCGTCGTCACGAACAACAATATCATTCGGACTGTTCAGTTTCTTCCCGTTAAAGCGATCAACGATTACTTCGATTTCTTTCCCGCCGTGCCACTTGACGATGCGCCGGGCTGCGTGCTGACAAAGAAGCAGCTTCCCGTCGTGATCACGAAACATACCGTTTGCCTTGTCATTCGGCGAAAGCACAATCTCGATTCCTTTTTTTTCCGACCAACGACGGGTGATGCTGGCGGGAATATCGCTGAAATACAGGGCACGTTCATCAGCAACCCAAACCGGCCCTTCTGTAAATTTAAATCCGCCGGCCAGTTTTTCGAGGTTCGCACCCGATGCAACAATTTTTCTGCTCATTTCACCCCCCATTCAACGCAATCAGGAAAGATCCTTTTCGTCTTCACCAGGCATGATCGGCTATTCCGGAACCTGAAAAACCTTTTTGGCGGCTTGCCCATAAGGGAGGTGAACAAGGAGAGAGTGTGTGTCATGGTTGAGTGCCCTTGGTCATGGCTTTGATTTGGGCCGCGAGCGAGTCAACGTGGCCGCAGGCTGGTTGAGAGGAGAAACAACGTCTCCACTATATTGGTTCCCATATTTCAGGCAGAGCAACATGCAACCGCCACCGACATTTCGGTTCAAACCGACAGACGCTTTTGCTCCGGGCTTTTCCATAGATGGCGTTCTTTTCAACCGTCGTCACAGCTACCCGCTAGAAACGTCGAGGAACCTCCTTTCACCAATAGTATGCTTTATGGTAAAATCAAAAGGAGAACCTGAAACAGGCCTGATTTCTCCTGTTACTGATAGGAAATTGCTTTTCATGCGGACTCATTTACTTGACGCTGCGCGGGTAAATTATTGCTCATACCCCATTGCCTTTAGTTGTCTTTCAAAGTCCGGAGGCAAGTCTGCCAACGGTTGGGACACCCCAACGGAGGCGTAGTTGAGCATGTTGCGCAACAGCCTTTCAGCGACCGGATCCTGTCCCAGTTGCTCGCAGACACTGAAGGTGTTCAGGACGATCCGTCCCGCGCCCAGCCGGTAGACCGCCAAGAGTACACCCGCGTCGTAGTTGAACGAGGCGTCAATGCCTGAGGCCACAAGCTCGTTTGGCACATCGAGCCCCTTCCACCAGACATCCGTAATCATGTTGCGGTAGAGCGTGTAATCCATCAAGCCGCCCGACGGCAGGCCGTCGAAGAACGGGTGCCGCTTGGTCCAGTGATCAGGGCGGTAAAGCCAGCCGCGGCAGAGGCCGAGATTTCCCTTGTTCGCCAGCGGTACGCGCGCCAGCGCGTTGGTTCCGGCTTTGAAGGCCTTGGGGGAGAGAAAGACGGCGGTGGAGCCCTGGGCGATCTGGCGGACCAGGCCGCGCCAAGCGGCGGCATCCTCAGCCGGGGGAACGCGTCCGATAAGAATCGCTTCGCGTTTTGACGGGCCGCCCGCCGCAAGCGGGTGCGTTTTAATCCCGTGACCCGCAAGCCACTTGGTGAGCACCGGATCGTCGCCCCACAGCGTCACGTCCGTTTCCACCTTGGGCATGTCGGCCGGATCGGTCACGTAGAACTCGGTGCTCCCGCCCGCTGCCGCGCCTCCTTTCTGAAAAGTGGCCAGAAACCGATACTTCCCGGTCGGGCCGTCAACGGCGATCTCTTCGCCGAAGACCGGAAGGGCGAGGGGGGCTTCCGGTTTGGCCGTCGGGCCTTGGATAGTTACGTTCCGGACCGCGTCAAACACGCTGCGGCCGTCGGGCCCCACGACCTGAAGCCGGATGGGATAATCGCCGGGCAATAAAACGTCCTCGTTGGCCAGCACCGCGTCCAAACGCACCTTTGCCCCGCGGTAGATGTGCTTGGGTTCTGTAAACAGACAGAGGCGCAGAGGATAGAAGCCGTCAAACACGGCGTCAGTCGCGCCCGGCTTCAGCTCGCGGAATTCGGAGCTCATCACGCCCTCGCCGCAGAACCCGTGATCGAACGTTCCGCTCATGCTGTGCCCCACGCAGAGCGGATTGGCGCGGATGGCGTTGAGTCCCTCCAGCCGAATCCCGGCCACGCGCGCGACGCACTGACCGAAATAGTCTTCCGGCGAGGCGAACGTGTCGGCCATACCCCAGCGCTGCCAGTCGGCCATAAAACGGTTAAGAAAACCGCGGTAGAGTTGAGCGGCTTCGGAGTCCGCGTAGCCGATCTGCTCGTAGTGCCGCACTTGGCGCGACAGGTTGACCGCGCCGCCCACGCCGTATTCCGAGATAAAAATCGGTTTCTCTTCCGGCGTGTCGCGCAGCTGCCCGATATCTTGTGCGAGGTGCGGATACCGCGGATACGGATGCGCATCGAACAGGGTGTCCTCCCATTCCGTTCCTCCGGGGTTGCACAGCGCACCGAAGGGGCGCTCACTTTTCACTTCGCCTTTCCTCGGAACGAAGTTCTCAAGGCCGCTGTTGAGCATGACGACGCGCGTATCGTCCAATTGTTTTACCAGTGGCAACAGGCCGACGGCGTGCCGGAAGATTGGGCCGTCTTTCGTCTCGTTCAGCAGCCCCCACATGACGATACTGGGGTGGTTGCGGTCGCGGACGATCATGCCGCGGATGGCCGTGTCGAACCGCTCCGGCATCTGCGGCGAGTCCTGCCATTGCCAGCCAGCCGCCGTTTCATTGTATACGAGCAGCCCGATCTCATCACAGAGATCGAGCTGATACCGTCTGGGAATCGAGCAGAAAAACCGGATCATGTTGAAACCCATCACCTTGCTGTTCAGCAGATCGCGCCGCAACAGGTCGGGGTCGAGCGGAACGCGGTATCCCGGCGCCGGCACGGTGTTGCCGGTGTGGGAAGATTTCAGGAAAATTCGTTTGCCGTTCAGGCGGAAGGCCCCGTCCGCGAAGCGGAAATCTCGGAATCCGCACCGCGTTGAGACTTCTTCGGCAGCATCGGATTTTGGAACGGCGACGCGCACCGTCACGCGATACAAATAGGGATCGTTCAAATCCCAAAGATGCGGACGCTCAACGTTCAGTTTCGTTTCAACCAGCGTGTCGCCTGGCGGAATCAAACGATCCAGGACAACGGTTTGCAGGGTTTCGCCCGAGGCAGCGGGTGCAACGGCAAATTGCAGATGTGCGGCGGCCGGCTCTTTGCCCGCATTGCGGATGTTGGCCGAGACGCGAATTGCGCCCGTCGCGCTATCCGGCCGCACAAACAGATTTTCGACGCGCACGGCCGACACAACCAGCAGTTCGACCGAATCGATCAGCCCGCCGCACTGGTACTCGCCTCCGGGCGACGTCCTGCATGCACGGCCACGTTGGGGCGTGTTCAGCCGGGTCATGCCGTCAATGGCCTGATCGCCCGGACATAGCACGCGGACCGCGATGTGGTTGACCGCGCCCGGCTTGGCAGCCTCGGTCACGTCGAAGGAGAAGACCTCCTCGCCGCCCTCGTGCCGGCCGACATGGACGCCGTTGACCCAGACATCGGCCAAGTAATCGACCTGCCAGAACCGGAGCACGTAACGGCCATCCGCTTGCGGGTTCACGGGAACCGTCACATCACGCCAATACCACGCCACGCCGTGGCACCCCGGCCACACTTCCTGGTAGACGCCCGGCACGCGGACCGGCTTCGCCTCCGGCCGCGCCTGTTGCCACCATTTCTCCTCGCGTCCCGTGTTATTCGGATCGACCGCCACGCGCCACTCGGCATCACCGTCGAGCGTGATGGTTTGCGCAGGTATGGTGGCCCAACTGCACGGGATCGCCAGTTTCTCATTCGAGGTCGATTCCGCTGAGATGGCCGCTCCATCAGGGTAATTCCTTCCCACGCCTCCGATTAAATCGAGAATCGCGGGATTGGTGATCGCCGCGTTTTTTTGTTCATCCCGCGTGCCCAGGCCGGGGGCCGCATACCCGGCGACCGAGGCCTTCGCGGGGGGCGGGGCGTTGGTAGCAGCATGACTCGCGGCCAGCGGCGCGAACAGCAAGGTGAGGAGTGCGATGGATCGTTTCATAATTTTCCTTTCAGATGAGGGTATGTTTCATGAGTTGATTCACTTGACGACTTTCAGCACGAGCACTGCG
>CAZSSI010000113.1:0-4818 GCA_964609345.1 uncultured Verrucomicrobiota bacterium
GTTGTATGAATACGCCGTCGGGTTCGGCTTAAAGCCGGCCAGCGGAGAAGGCAGCGGACCATAAACGGGCGCGACACGTCCGTTGTAATACTGAACCAGCAGTTCCGGGTTAAATGCGCAGCTCAGCGCCTGACGCAGTTTTTTATTTTTACCAACGACCGGGTCATCCAGATTAAACCCGATGTAGTACGGACTGATCGCCGGACTGGAAAGCAGGCTGACGCCCTGCCGCTTAAGGTCTTCGATGAGCCCGCTTCCCGGCTTGATGACGGCATCCCAGTTATCGCGAGAAATGCCGCTGTAACTGAACTGCCCGGAAAGAAACATCATCCAGGTCGTCGCCACATCGTCGACGACATACTGCACAATGCGGTCAATAAAAGGGATCTGCTTGCCGGCGTCATCCAGCAGTCCGGCGGCACGAGCTTCTTCCGGCCCGGTGGATGGATACAGTTCAATGCGGCCGGTTTCTTTCCACTTCGGATTGCGGACAAACTCAATGCGGTAATTGGTCTTATACCGGCTTAAAATGTACGGGCCGGTTCCGACAGGATGATTAATAAAACCGCTGCCGTAGAATTCAACCGCTTCACAGGGAACCGCAAAAGCGTAGTTCATAGCCAAAACCCAGAGAAGCTGCGGATACGGCTCTTTGAGCTTGATCTGGAATGTATAACGATCCGGCGCACGCAGACCTTTGACCGGAGCATTGTAATCCGTCGGCGCGTCGCCTGACGATGCCGCGCGAAATTCGTCGAGCCCGGTGACTCGCCCGTTAAAGGCCCAGTAGCCGGAAGAGGCAACCTTCAAATCGGCAACACGCTTGAGGGAATAGACAAAATCCTCCGCCGTCAGTTCGCGGCCTTTGCCGCCCGGAAAACAGGGATCGTCTTGAAAGAAAATGCCTTTGCGGATTTGGAATGTATACGTAAGTCCATCGGCGGAAATATCCGGCATGGCGGTGGCGAGCATCGGCTGAAGTCGGTACGGCCGGTCTAAAAACGAATACTCCAGCAACCCTTCATAGATGCGGCCTACCAGCATAGAGGACGTAACGTCACCGGCACGAGCTGGATCGAGACTCTTGATGCGCGACGTCTGTCCGTAGAGAACCTGTTCACCTTTGAAACGCAGCGTATCGAGGTCGTTCCGTCCGCAGGCGGACAGGAATAAAAAAAGAAAAACGGAGGAACCGTGGAGGAAACATATCCTGCCGCTGATCCGCCGTTCCATGAATTCACATCTCCGTTCTACTGCGCAGGAGCCGCCGGCATTTCTACCGGAATCTGAGGCGCGGACGGTTGTGCCATTGGAATCGGTTGCGCAATGGAAACATCGTCCATGATCGACTTGCTGGCACTGCCGGCGAAAAGCATTCCAAGGACAAGTGTGTTCACCAGGAAAACAATTCCGATGCCAACGGTGGCCTTGGTAAGAACGTTTCCGGCACGCGCACCGAAAAGGGAGTCGTTACCGCCCGATCCGAAAGCGAGACCGAGTCCGCCGTCTTTGGATTTCTGCAACAGGATTAAACCGATCAGTGCCAGACTGCACGCGGCTTCGAGAACGATAAGCAATGTACGAATAATAGCCATTTTTGAACCTCCGAGGCTTTGGACTTTAGGCTTTAGGGGCTGAATTGCGAGTACAATTTCAGCCCCCGCCCGATTACATTCCCGCTTTGACGATATCAATGAAAGAACGGGCGTCAAGCGCCGCGCCGCCGATCAAGCCGCCGTCAATGTCGGGCTGAGAAAGCAGTTCCTTGGCATTGGAAGCTTTCATGCTTCCGCCGTACTGAATACGCAGACCTTTGGCCGCTTTTTCGCCAACCATGTCGCGAATGATACCGCGGATAAAGGCGTGTACTTCCTGCGCCTGTTCGCTGGTAGCGGTTTTGCCGGTACCGATCGCCCAGACCGGTTCGTAGGCGACGACAACGTTTTCGAACTGCTCGGCAGTGATATTGGCCAAGCTGCCGCGCACCTGAGCTTCGACCACCTTTTCGGTGTTTCCGGCTTCGCGGTCGGCCAGTTTTTCACCGACGCAAACGATCGGGCGCAGATTTTTTTCGAGCGCCTTTTTGACCTTCTTGTTCACCCAGAAGTCGGTTTCTTTGTAATACTCGCGGCGTTCGCTATGGCCGAGAATGACGTATTTGACTGATAGCTCGTGAAGCATGGTGTGGGAAATTTCGCCGGTATAAGCGCCGTCGTCTTCCGAGCTCATGTTCTGACAGCCCAGCTTGATCTGACTGTTGGCCAGCACATCGCTGACGGATTTGAGCGCGGTGAACGGCGGACAAACCACCACTTCAACTTCCTTACAACTGTTCAGTTCAGCCTGAATTCCTTTAACCAGCGTCAGCGCATCGGTAATCGTTTTGTTCATCTTCCAGTTGCCGGCAATAATTTTCTTTCTCATTAGATTCTCCTAGTTTGTTTTTAAAGGTTACTTGTCAGTCAGCGCGGTAACGCCGGGAAGCTGCTTGCCTTCGAGAAACTCGAGGCTCGCTCCGCCGCCGGTGCTGATATGGGTCATCTTGTCGGCCAAGCCGCTCAGGTTGACCGCGCTCACGCTGTCGCCGCCACCGATAATGCTGACGCTGTCGGAATCGGCCACCGCCTGGCAGACCGCAAAGGTGCCTTTAGCGAACGGAGCCATTTCGAAACAGCCCATCGGGCCGTTCCAAACAACGGTCTTGGCTTTGGCGATTTCCGCGCAATAGAGCGCGATGGTCTTCGGGCCGACATCCAGAGCCGTCCAGCCGTCGTCAATGTTTTCGCCGACCACTTTGGTGTTGGCGTCGGCACCGAACTTGTCAGCCGCGATATTATCAACCGGAAGCATCAGCTTGACGCCTTTGGCCTTGGCCTGAGCGAGAATGTCTTTGGCCATTTCGACGCGGTCATCTTCGACCAGCGAGTTGCCAACCTTGAATCCCTGTGCTTTGTAGAACGTGTACGCCATGCCGCCGCCGATCAGAATCGCGTCGCACTTGCTCATCAGGCTGGTAACCACGTCGATTTTGCCGGAGATTTTCGCGCCGCCGATGATGGCAACGAACGGTTTTTCGGGGGCTTCAAGCGCCTTGCCGAGATAATCAATTTCCTTTTCCATCAGGAATCCGGCGACATTCTTTTTGTAGAACTGACAGACAACAGCTGTGGAAGCGTGGGCGCGGTGCGCGGAACCAAACGCATCATTGCAGTAGATTTCGCCGTCGCCGAGTTCGGCAAGCTTCTTGGCGAGTTCTTTCTGCTTAGCCTTCATTTCGGCCTTGGCGGCTTTCTTCTGCTCGTCCGTGGCGTCGTCGGCCAGCTTGGCTTTGCCTTCTTCTTCTTTATAGAAACGGGTGTTTTCGACCACCATGATTTCGCCATCCTTGAGCGCCTTGGCCTGAGCGATGGTTTCGGCGCCAACGCAATCCGCGCCGAACTTGACCGGCTTGCCGAGCAGTTCTTCCAGCTTGGCTGCAACCGGCTTCAGGCTGAATTCAGCTTCGTAACCTTTGCCCTTCGGACGACCGAGGTGGCTCATCAGCACGAGCGAACCGCCCTTTTCGAGCACATATTTGATCGTCGGAATGGCGGCGGTGATACGAGTCACGTCGCCTACGACGCCGTCTTTGACCGGCACATTAAAATCCACACGCATCAGAATCCGATGACCCTTCACGTTCACGTCACGAATCGTCATTTTCTTCATAGCGGCATTCCTTTCCAAAAATTAAAAAATGAGCCCCGAATATAAGGAAAAAAGACACGGAGTCAACCAGACTCCAGCCCTGTTTTTCCGAAGCGGCAGAAGAAAAGTTTCCGATGTCCGGAAATCAACTTCCCTTCCGGGGCGGGCTTCTGTAAAAACTGCCAACGGAGAATCTCTATGAGCACAAAAGTTGTTATTCAGGGCGCGGCAGGACGCATGGGAAAAACACTGATCCGCTTTATTCAGGAACAGAAAGTCGCCGGACTTGAGCTGGCCGGAGCAATCGATCTGTGGGACGTTCCGGATATTGGAAAAGACGCCGGGCTGGCCGCAGGCACTAAAGAGGCCGGCGTAAAGCTCACCACCGATCTCGCCGCCGTCGCTCCGGACGCGGATGTCATTATTGATTTCACGTCCCACTTCGGCACGGCGGGCAACGCCGGGCGGATTGCCGAATGGAAAACCGCCTGGGTGATCGGCACAACCGGCCTCGGTGACGCCGAGCTGGCGGAAGTGCACAAGGCCGCCAAAAGCGTTCCGGTGGTCATGTCCGGCAACATGAGTCTCGGCGTAAATCTGCTCTGCAATCTCGTCAAAGAAGCGGCGAAGGTACTGCACGCCAGAGGCTACGATATTGAAATCATCGAGCGGCACCACAACCAGAAAAAGGACGCTCCGAGCGGTACGGCGTTAATGCTCGGCAAAGCCGCCGCTGACGGCGCTGGTCTTGATTTGAAAAAGTCACAACTCGACGGACGCACCGGTATGCCCGGCGCACGGACAAAAGATGAAATCGGATTTCACGCGGTACGCGGCGGCGACATTGTCGGCGACCACACCGTCCTAATGGCCGGAACCGGCGAAATGATCGAACTTTCTCACCGCGCGACGAGCCGGGAAACCTTCGCCATCGGCGCACTCAATGCCGCCGCGTGGGTCGTTCAGCAGAAGCCCGGTCTCTACAGCATGCAGAATGTGCTCGGACTTTAATCCACAAGCTCCCCTCCGGGGAATCGTGTCCTACAATTTGCCGAATCGCGTGTCCTGAGTTGTGTGCGTCAAACTGGGGTTGATTCACCATGACCCTTCCTTTTTGCAGAACTTTTAGGA
>CAZSSI010000114.1:0-4809 GCA_964609345.1 uncultured Verrucomicrobiota bacterium
TGCTGTACTTTTCACTGCTGGCCTCGGCGCGCTCCTTGCGCTGGTCATCGGCGCAACCGCCAAGGCGTTTACTGTCGAGGCGGATTCGAGGGTTGAAACCGTCACCGAAATGTTGCCCGGCGTCAACTGCGGCGGATGCGGCTATGCCGGGTGCGCCGATTTCGCCAAGGCCATCGTTGAAGGCCGAACGATTCCCTCACAATGCCCCGTCAGCACCTCCATCCAAATCACGCGAATCGCTGAATACCTTGGCATCACAGCCGGGGAAAAAGAAAAGGTCTTCGCGGTCGTCCGTTGCGCTGGAAGTTGCGCCGTCACCGTTCGCTCGCCTTATAACGGGGTCGGCGACTGCCGTTCCGCCGCGCTAGTCGCGGGCGGCGCCAAAGGCTGTGACTTTGGCTGTATCGGCTTTGCCAGCTGTGCGCGCGCCTGTCCGTTCGACGCCATTGAAATGCGCGACAGCCTGGCCGTGGTTCATCCTGAGCTCTGCGTCGGTTGCGGTCAGTGCGTCGATACCTGCCCGAAAAATCTGATTATCCTCGCGCCCGCCGCCGTCGATGTGCACGTCTATTGCAGCTCGCCAGAAAAAGGAACTCTTAAACTCAAAGTCTGCAAAACCGCCTGCATCGCCTGCCGCAAATGCGTTAAGGCCGCCGACAGCGAAACCCAGATGATGGTCAACGGGTTCCTCGTCGCCACAAATTACAGCAACCCGCCCATTTCCGATCTGGTTGAAAAAGCCGCCTGCCCGACCACGGCCCTGCGTCTGGCTTCCAAACACGCCGCCGGTGCGTATGAAGGAGTTTCGAAATGAGCGATAAACCCCGCAAGTTTAAAGGCGGTATTCACCCCGAAGACAGCAAGGCTCTCACCGCTTCCAAAGCCGTTGTGACCGCCCTGCTGCTCGATAAATACACGGTGATTATCAACCAGCATATCGGCGCGCCACTCGAAGTGGTCGTTAAAAAAGGCGACCTCGTCAAAAAAGGACAACTGCTCGCCAAAGCCACCGGCTTTGTTTCTGTGCCGTTGCATTCGCCGACCAGCGGTACCGTCACCTCGCTCGAAAAATGCCCCGGCCCGGCCTGCGTCAGCGTTCCGGCGATTGAAATCACCGCCGACGGCAAAGACGAATGGGGCTCGCCCTTTGAACCAATCGCCGACTGGCATAACGCCGAACCGGCCGCGCTCAAACAGCGCGTCTTAGATGCCGGAATTGTCGGCATGGGCGGTGCAGGATTTCCGTCGCACGTCAAACTTTCGCCGACCAAACCGGTCGATACATTGATTCTGAACGGCGCGGAATGTGAGCCGTATCTCACCGCTGACCACCGCCTGATGATCGAACAGACCGAAGATGTTTTGCGCGGCGCAGCTATTTTAGCCCGCATTCTCGGACTCAAGAGCGCCATCATTGGCGTCGAAAACAACAAACCCGACGCAATTGCCAAACTCAAAGAGCTGGCCGAAAAATATAACGTCACCGTTCAGAACCTGCGCGTCAACTATCCGCAGGGCGCAGAAAAACAACTCATCTACGCGCTGACCGGTCGCGAAGTGCCGATTGGCGGACTGCCAATGGATGTCGGTTGCGTCGTGCAGAACGTCGCCTCCGCCGTCGCCGTGTATGAAGCCGTCGTCAAAGGCATTCCTTCGATTGAACGAATCACCACCGTCACCGGCGAGCCGCTCGTCAATCCCGGCAACTGGCGTTTCCGGATCGGCACGCCGATTTCAAAAGCCATCGAACTGGCTGGCGGCGTCAAAGTTCAGCCCGCCAAACTGTTGCTTGGCGGCCCGATGATGGGCATGGCGCAAAACTCGCTCGACGTCACCGTCATGAAAAACACCTCGGGCATTCTGCTCATTCCGGTCGAACAGGTTTCGCAGTACACCTCCGAGCCGTGCATTCGCTGCGGACGATGCGTTGAATGCTGCCCGATGGGTATTCTACCTGCCACCATCAGCCAGGCGGTAGAAAACGAACGCTTTGACTGGGCCGAACAGCTCAATGTGACGGCCTGCATTGAATGCGGATCATGTAGCTATAGTTGCCCGTCGCGCCGCCCGCTCAACCAGCACTTCAAACGTGCCAAAGCCGAAATCATGGCCGCCCGCCGCAAACAACCGAAAAAATAAAGAAGCCTTATGTCAAAAGAAATCACCGTTATTCAACTGCCCGACGCCACGAAGCTGGTCGTCAGCAACTCGCCGCACATTCGCGGCGGAGAAACCATCTCTAAGATCATGGTGCAGGTGCTGATCGCCCTGCTGCCTGCGGCGATCGCCGCCGTCTGGTTTTTCGGACTGGCCGCCTTGGAAGTCATGGCGCTCTGCACCATCGGCTGCGTGGCTGTTGAAGTCCTCTGGAAGAAAGCGGCCAAACAGCCGACCGATAGCTGGAAAGACGGCAGCGCGGCGCTGACCGGACTGTTACTTGCCATGAACCTCTCGGCCGGCGCGCCGTGGTGGATCTGTATTCTCGGCTCGCTGCTGGCCATCGGTCTCGGCAAACAACTCTTCGGCGGACTCGGCTACAACCCCTTCAACCCGGCGCTCGTCGCACGCGTTGCCCTACTCGTTGGCTTTCCGCAATTAATGACCTCATGGGTCGCGCCGCAACCCGGCAAATGGCTGGCCTGCGACGCGCTGACTGGTGCTACGCCGCTGGCGCTTACCGCCAAAGAAATTGCACAGAGACCAACCATTCTCAGCGACCTTTTTTATGGCAACGTCGGTGGATGTCTTGGAGAAACCTCAGCGCTGGCTCTGCTCATCGGCGGCGCGTTTCTGCTGGCTCGCGGACTCATCAAATGGCAGATACCGGCTTCCTTCATTGGAACGGTCGCGCTGATCTCCGGCCTCGCCCATCACTTTAATCCCGAGCTGACTCCGCCCGCACTTTACCACGTTCTGGCTGGCGGCCTGATGATCGGCGCCTTCTTCATGGCGACCGACATGGTCACTTCGCCAATGACCGCCAACGGTGCGCTCGTCTTCGGCTTCGGCTGCGGCGTCATCACCAGTGTCATCCGCATCTGGGGCGGCTATCCGGAAGGCGTCAGCTTCTCCATCCTCTTTATGAACGCACTCACTCCGCTCATCGACCGCTACACCATCGGCAAACCGTTCGGCTATATCCGCATCAAAAAGGAGGCCGCCCAATGAGCAGCGATAAAGTAAACCTTACGCCGCTCGTGCTGAGTATGGGGCTGATTTCCTGCGCCGCCACCGCCCTGATGGCGTGGGTTTTTGTAATCACAGAAGCACCGATTTCCGCCGCCCAGCAGCAGAAAAACACCGCCGCGCTGAGTCAGGTTCTGCCCGCTTTCGATAACCAGCCGACAAAAGAAGCCGTCACGTTGGGCAACGTTACTTTTTACGCCGCCCGCAAAGGCGGACAGATCACTGGCTTTGCCGGAGAAACCATCACGACTAAAGGATACGCCGGAGAGGTCTGTGTACTGGCCGGACTCAAGCCGGACGGCACCATTACCACCGTGCTCGTCACGAAACAGTCGGAAACTCCAGGTCTCGGAACCGTTGTGGCTGAGCGCGTGCGTGAAAAAACTATCTCCGGAATCCTGACCGGCAAAAAGGAAACCGGCCTGCCGCCCAACCCCATTCTCGACCAGTTCAACGGCATGAAGGCCAAAGCCGGCCAGACTCCTTGGGCGGTCAAAAAAGACGGAGGCGACCTTGATGCCATCACCGGCGCCACCATCACCAGCCGCGCCGTCGGCGGCGCAGTCTTCACCATTGCCGAAGCGTTCGCGCAGAACAAAGAACAGCTGTTGAAGGAGAACAAATAATGTCCTTATTCAAAGAGTTAACCAAAGGAATCATCCGCGAAAATCCAACCTTCGTGCTGATGCTCGGCATGTGCCCGACGCTGGCGGTCACTAACAACGCGATCAACGGATTAAGCATGGGCGTAGCGACACTTTTTGTGCTGGCCGGCAGCAACATGGTCATTTCGCTCATCCGTAACGTCGTACCGAAAAAAGTGCGCATCCCCTGCTACGTCGTCGTCATCGCCGCCTTCGTCACCGTGGTCGATCTGCTCATGCAGGCCTACGCACCGGCAGCCATCTATGAAGCGCTCGGCATTTTCATTCCGCTGATCGTCGTGAACTGTATCGTGCTGGGTCGCGCCGAAGCGTTTGCCTGCAAAAACGGCATACTTGCCTCCATTGCCGACGGAATCGGCATGGGCATCGGATTCACTCTATCGCTCACCGTCATCGGCGGCCTCCGCGAATTTCTATCCACCGGCTCGCTCTTTCAGATCAAACTGATCGAAGGCTGGTCGCATCCGTTCATGCTCATGGGTCAGGCCCCCGGCGGATTTATCCTGCTCGGCATCCTGCTCGCAATCATCAACTGGAACAACTCGCGCAAAGCGAAAAAGGAAGGCCGCCTTTGGACTCCACCCGGTCTCGACTGCCGCCAGTGCAACCTCTGCGATCTCGGAAAGAAGTAGATTTACCGCCAGTTCGGAAAACGTCCACGGATCGGAAATTCTCCGGTCATTAGGCCGCAATCTTGACATTGATCATAAAGACCCTGCATTCTCTGCGGCATGGCAACTCTCTCCTGGAATGAAATCCGTCACAACGCGATCCACTTCACCCGTGAGTGGACGGGCGAGAAACGCGAGGCCGCTGAAAAACAGACCTTCTGGAACGAGTTCTTCGATGTGTTCGGCATCCGCCGCCGTGTCGTCGCCAGTTTTGAGGAACCGGTCAAACGAATCACCGGACTATATTGTTAGTAATGCCTGTTTTTTTATTCCGAATGCTAAGGCCT
>CAZSSI010000115.1:0-4776 GCA_964609345.1 uncultured Verrucomicrobiota bacterium
TGCGCGCTGAATTTCAGTCTTTCCGCCGGAAATTCAGGGGATGCCCCGTGCGGGCCATAGGTGTTAAGCTAAGCGGCACGTTTTTTCACAGAAGGCTCCTTGATTCCAAGCATAGGGTCGCATTGGGCCTCAAGGATTTCGAGGGTGGTGGGGCGAGATCGCTGTCGTTCCTTGAGGCAGGCGGGGATGATGCGTTTGATCTGGGCGTGCAAGTACCGGAGCGCATCGAGGACATCGGCAAGCAGCAGGCGAAAGAGTGTAAAAGCCCGCTCCTGAAAGCGTTTGTAAAACTTCTCCATGCTGACACTTCTGCGTTGCGTGCTCCACAATCTGTTTGTTTCGGCGGCATGGATGCGGTGGATGATGACCGCACCAATCAGCTTGCCGTAGAGCTCACAGCGCAGGCGGGATTCTTTTCCGGTACCGGACTGATGGACGCATAAAATGGATTTGAGCTGCTTGAAGAGCAGCTCGATCTGCCAGCGCAGGGAGTAAAGTGCACGAGCCATCTCCATCGGCAGCCACCGTTCAGGAACATTCGTGATCAACAGCGTCCAGTCGCACATCCTCAGGTGATGTTGACTGACGGTTCGCCCTTTCTTCCGAGCTTCCTTATTCAACCGTCTGCGCCGTTCGTTGGAAACCTGCTCACTAACCCGCAAAGCGATCAGCCGACAGGCAACTTCAGGGCGGTCCCCGCCGCCCATCAGCACATCCATCTCACAGGCGCTTGCCGCCAGCCTGTTCAGACGTTCTCCCAGATCCATGCGCATCCGGGTGATCGGATCGTTTACGACGGTACGTACAGAGAAGCGCGTCAGAAAAAAAGCGCCTTTGGCAATGATTGCGGCAAAGGTGAGGAGTTTGAAATAACCCTGGTCAAAAAGGATCAAGTCTCCCGCTTGTAACAAATCCGGCAGATGATCGGTATAGCGGTTGTCCGGAACCGTTCCGGCGGTCACATCTAGAAATTGGAGCTCACCTCGCTTGTAGTTGTAGACCGTCTGCAGCTTGCAATTGGCAGAGGAAGCCCCTCCGCCGGAGCCGGGCAGCACCGCACAAAGCTTCTCGTTCACGTCCCAGCTTGAGCTGTCGGCAATGAGGACACGGCCAAAAGGACGCAACAGGTTCGTATCGATCTGTCCGAGACGGCTGAACTTCTGCTGAAGGACAAAGCACAGGTACTGGTGAAGAAAAGCCGCCGCCTCGGATGAGAAACGATAGTGCAGAGCCACTCGGCTGACCCGCGCTTTGATCGCCGTGACCATTCCGGCCAGCGACGGGTGTTTCATGCCCAGTTGACCCATAGTCATTAATACAAGGAACTCGTACGGCGATATCTTGCCCTTGCGCTTCAGGAAACCGGTCTGTCTGGCCCAGCTATTCAGCAGCTTTTTTTTTAAACACGGCCATGAAGTCGTCCAGACAGGTCATGAGACCCTCCCGTTGAATCCGGTTTTACGGATTACGGCGATGTGCGCATGAACCAGCTCCATGTTCAGCGTCTTGAACTGCTGATAGCGCTTCAGGCAACGGCGCACCTCCGGCAGATCGTCCTTTTTGATGAACATCGTTGAACTCTTGCCTCCCGCCGTGAAGCTGAGCTGGTAATACGGCCCATGCTTTACCGGCTGGACAGGATCCTTGCACCGGCAACCCGGAGTTCCGCAAACGTTCCACTGCTCGGATAAGCTTCCGGGCAGTATGGGGCCGAGCTGCGCCAGCTTCTTCTTCAGCTGTTCGATCTTTTTCTTCTCCTTGGTCATAAACGTCTCCTTTGCAAACCGATAGCATTTATAAGGCTATCGGCAATATGGTAAAAAAAACCGCCAAAGACAAGCCCTTTGGCGGAGTAATCATTCGCTTAGCTTAACACCTATGCCGTGCGGGCGGGAGCTGCTGATCCAAACCGAGCCGCCCGCGATGCCGTGCGGATTACTTATGGATCGGGCCTATGAAGGCAACGAAACCAGGCAGTTAAGCGTCAATCTTGGATATACTCCGGTCGTGCCGCCCAATCCCAACCGGCTCGAACCGTGGGATTACGACAGAGAGCTCTATAAAAGACGCAATGAAGTGGAGCGGCTGTTCCGAAGGATAAAAGCATATCGGCGTATCTTTACGAGGTATGACAAGCTCGACATCGTGTACCTTGGCTTCTTGCTCCTCGCATTCATCTTTGAAATTTTGCGGTAGTGTTAACACGCCCTAGAGCGAATTGCGAAAAGGTGTAGCCGTTTTGAGCAGGCTGGAAGCCTGCGATACGTACCGCAGGCTTCCAGCCTGCTTTCGCTGTGGCGCTTCGGCGAGGCAGGTAAGCGCGGCGGTTCGGGAGCGGCAAGAGTTGAATATACCGCAATGCCACCGTGTTCCAAACCACGGATGTTTTTTTGTGGAAGCGGCATCCTGCCGCTGGCCAGAGGCTGGAAGCCTCTTCCACATTTCCAAACCTTGGAAAAGTCGCAGAATCCCTCAATCCTGAATTGCCAGAGCTGTGAAACGGATGCACTCTGTCCGGCTCAATAATCCAGCAATCCATTATTCCAACATTCCATTTCCCATATGATTGATTTTATCCAGGTCAGTAAACGGTTCGGCACGCAGGAAGTGCTGGATAAGGTGTCGTTCCGCATCAACTCCGGCGAGCACGTCGGAGTCGTCGGCCCGAACGGCGCGGGCAAAAGTACAATTTTCAGCCTGATCAGCGACGAAATGTCGGCCGATGCTGGCGACATCACGATGCCGAAGAACGTCCGCCTCGGCCATTTGCATCAGCAGCTTCATGCTCACGCGCAGGACGGCTCGCTTCTCGATTATTCCTGTAACGCCATTCCGGAACTCAAACCGATGACCGAAGAGATTCACCGGATTGAGCATGACCTGCTGACGGCCACCGGCGCGGAGCAGGAGCGGATGCTCCACCGGCTCGGCGACCTGCAACACGAGTTTGAACATCTCGGCGGCTACGATCTGAAAGCGCGCGCTGAAGCTGCGCTGAGCGGACTCGGTTTTAAGGAAAGCGAGTTTGCCAATCCATTCCGTTCGTTCAGTGGCGGCTGGCAGATGCGCGCCGAACTGGTGCGTACGCTGATTGCGCGGCCCGATATTCTGCTGCTCGACGAACCGTCCAACTATCTCGACCTGCCCGCCGTCGAATGGCTTCAGCGCTTTCTGCGCGGTTTCGAAGGGACGATGCTTTTGATTTCCCACGACCGCTACCTGCTCGAAACGCTCACCGACCGCACGCTCGAAATTTGCGGCGGCGCGGTGACCAAATATTCCGGCGGCTACACCTATTACATTCGGGAACGCGAACAGCGCCACATGCAGCAGGAAGCGGCCTACCGAAACTATGTGGAGCAGAAGGAACATCTCGAAAGCTTTATCAGCCGGTTCCGCGCACAGGCCACCAAGGCGGCGCAGGTGCAGAGCCGCATCAAGATGCTCGAAAAGATGGACGTGGTAAAAGCGCCGGTCGCGCCGCCGAATTTTTCCAAACTGCGGATTCCGCCGCCGCCGCACTGCGGCGCGCATATTATGTCGGTCAAAGACATGAGTTTTTCCTACGACGGCAAACGGCAGATTCTGCGTGACGTGAATCTGGAGATCGGCCACGGACAGAAAATCGCGCTGGTCGGTTATAACGGCATGGGCAAAACCACGCTGTTGCGCGTACTGGCCGGGGCGCTGACGCCGCAGGCAGGAACGCGGCAGACCGGGCATAAAGTGGTGCTCGGCTACCAGTCGCAGGATTTCGCCGAAACCATGCCGCCCGATCAGTCCCTGCTGACAATTATTCGCAATGCCAACTCCGCTGTGCAGGAACGCGAGGTGCGCGGACTGCTCGGCTCGTTCGGCTTCAGCGGCGACGCGGTGAATAAACCGTCCGGCGTGTTGAGCGGCGGCGAAAAAATCCGCCTCGCCTTCGCCCGTATTTTTATCAATCCACCCAATTTTCTGCTGCTCGACGAGCCGACCACCAATCTCGACATCAACGGACGCGAAGCGCTCGAAAAGGCGATCAAGGAATACAAGGGCACGGTTTGCTTCGTCAGCCACGACGTCGCCTTCGTGCGCGGCGCGGCGGATCATATTATTTCCATCGGCTCCAATGGCGTCGTCAGCTATCCGGGCGGATACGATTACTATTTGGAAAAGTCTGGAGTAGGCAGTTTGAAGTCTGAGGTTGAAAAATCCCAACCCTCCAAGCTCCAGGCTCCAAGCTCCAACCTGAATCCGAAGGATCAGCGGATTGCCCGCGCCAAGGAGCGGGAGTTGCAGAAGGAACTGCGGAAGATGGAAGAGGGCATGGCGAAGCTGCAGAAGGAGCAGCAGGAGCTGAATGAAATAATGGCTTCCGGCGATCCGACGCTCGATTTTGGCGCACTTAACATCCAGCTTGCTGCCGTTACGAAAAAGCTGAATGCCCTCGAATCAAAGTGGCTCGAAGAAGCGGAACGTCTGGGCGCGTGAATTTTCATCCACGAATCACTCGGCGAGGCAGAGCCGCAACCAAAGAATTTTTACACCCGAGCAAAGCGAGAGAGGCCGCACGAATGTGCGGCAATGACCGAAGGGAATGGCAAAATCATGGTCGACATAATCATTTCCAACAGCCGAGCAGAAAAAGGTCTTCATGATTTTGTCATCAATGATTTTGTAAAAATGTCGCCTCTTCACGGAAGTGCGTTTCAGGCGAACACATTAACCTGTTTAAAATCAACAAGATGTGACGAAAAGTGAACACGAAAAGAAACGTGTTCGCCGCCAAAAACG
>CAZSSI010000116.1:0-4722 GCA_964609345.1 uncultured Verrucomicrobiota bacterium
TTTACGGATTCTGGCAGTTCATGCAGTTTGATTTGCTGCACTCCATGCACGGCGGGGTTGCCAAACGCATCAGCGATCCGCACCTGCGCAATGTGTTCGATTTCTTCATTAAATATGTCGGCTCGTCCGCCTACGACGCCCCCGGGTTCATGAACTGTATGCCGACCATCCAGTTCCGCTACGATCTCTGGTATGTCGACGGCGGAATGTACGGCATCGCGCGCGGACTTGGGAAACTGATGGACGAACTCGGCATCCGCGTACACCTCAACCGCGAAGTTAAACGGATTGAAAAATCGATCGGGCGCGTGAGCGGGCTGGATTTTACAGACGGATCGTCGGTCGCTGCCGATATTATCGTTTCCAATATGGAAGTGATTCCGGCCTATCGCAATCTGCTCCACGAAAACGGAAAATATTTCCAAACCTTGGAAAAACGGCTGGAGCCCGCCTGCTCCGGCTTGGTGCTCGATCTGGGTCTCGACTGCAAATATGAGCAGCTCGCCCACCACAACTTTTTCTTTTCCGGCAATCAGAAGGAGCATTTCAACAGCGTGTTCCATCAAAAGAAAATTCCGCACGATCCGACCATCTATCTCGTCGCCGCCTCGCGCACCGACCCGACCGTCGCGCCGGACGGATGCGACTGTCTGAAAATTCTTCCGCACATTCCGTACATCAACGACAAGAACCCTTACACGCGGGAAGATTGCCTCGTACTGAAAGAGCGCATCCTCGACAAACTCGAACGCATGGGACTGACCAACCTGCGCAAACATATCGTCTTTGAGCACGTCTGGACGCCGTTCGACATTCAGCAAAACTATTATTCCAACGGCGGCTCCATCTACGGCGTGGTTTCCAACCGTTGGAAAAACTTCGCCTTCAAAGGGCCCAAGCAGAGCCCGCTCTACGAAAACCTTTTCTTCACCGGCGGCTCCGTCAACCCCGGCGGTGGCATGCCGATGGTGGTGCTGTGCGGACAGAACGTCGCGCGAAAGGTTGTCGAATGGAACCGGAGTTGACCATTTGGATCGTGCACCTGTTCGGCCTGCTGGCCGGATGGAATCTGTTGCGGGCGTTACCGCGCTGCGCGGCGGACGGTGAAAAAAGGAGTCCCGTTTCCATCATCATTCCTGCGCGCGACGAAGAACGCAACCTGCCGCAACTGCTCGATTCACTGAACAGACAGAAGCCTCCGCCCGAAGAAATCATCGTGGTCGACGACGGATCGACCGACCGCACGTCCGAGCTGGCGCGCGCCGCCGGCGCCCGCGTGATCGCTTCCGCGCCGCTGCCCGCTGGCTGGCGCGGCAAGGCTTGGGCCTGCCGACAGGGAGCTGGAGCCGCAACGAATGACACGCTCATTTTTATGGACGCCGATACTCGCTTCGAGCCGGACGGTTTGCTGGCGGTTTGCAGCGCCTTTGCAAAACAGGGCGGCGCACTTTCGCTGGCTGCTTTCCAAACCTTGGAAAAGCCGGCCGAGCAGCTCTCCGCATTTTTCATCGCGGTAATGACGGCGGCAAGCGAACTGTTCGGCCCGTTTTTGATGGTATCCAAAGCGGACTACCAAAAAGTCGGCGGGCACGACGCCGTAAAAAACCAGGTTCTCGAAAACGTTTATCTGGCGGCGGAATTCCGTAAAGCAGGCATTCCGGTTTGCTGTTTCGGCGGACAGGAAACGGTTTCGATCCGCATGTATCCCGGCGGACTGCGCAAACTTTCCAATGGTTGGAAAAAAGCCTTCGCCACCGGTGCCGGGCAGACTTCGCCGCTCAGAATGGCGGGCCTCATTTTCTGGCTCAGCGCCGCCGCCGGAACAGCCGTCATGCTTCTGCTGTCCGCCTGCACAGAATACTCACTTCTATTGTGGGGTTCGCTCTATGCCGCTTTCGCCGGACTGCTCTTGATCCAGTTGCGGCGGCTCGGACAGTTCCGCTTCTGGACGACGATCTTTTATCCGGTTGCGCTGGTTTTCTTTTTCGTCCTCTTCGCGCAGTCCGCGTTTCAGAAACAGCAGATCTGGAAAGGAAGGATCTATGCTGATTGATCTGCCGGTCATCCCGCTGATTCTGGTGAACATCATTGCATGGCTGGTATTTCATCTCGGGCTGGCCGCGCTGGCCACAGCACTTCCCCTTCGGTTTTTCCCGCCGTCCGGGTTTATCTGCCGTGCGCGCCGCCGAGAAAACGCAGGACAGATTTATGAGACGCTTTTCGCTGTCCGGCGCTGGAAAGGGTTGCTTCCGGAAGGGGCGGACATTCTGGGGACGGGATTTAAAAAGAGCCGGCTGGAGAGCCGCGGCCCGGATTATTTGCACCGCTTTTATCTCGAAACCTGCCGCTCGGAAATCTGCCACTGGTGGGTGTGGCTCAGCGGCTGGCTTTTTTTTCTTTGGAACCCGCCGTGGGCCGGCTGGGTCATGGTCGTCTATGCAACCTTCGCCAATTTTCCCTGTATCATTACCCAGCGTTACAATCGCGCCCGCCTCTTGAAGTTTTACAAACATTCGAACCCGACGTTTGACTTTTGACCTTCAGACCTTAGACCTGTATCCAATGCTCTGGATACGGCGCTTCGACGATGATCTCGGCTTTGCTGACCGGATGAACCACCGTCAGCCGCGCGTGATGCAGGGTAATCGCGCCGCCGGACAGTTTGACTTTTGAGCCGTACTTTTCATCGCCGACAATCGGACAGCCGATCGCGGCGAGTTGCGCGCGGATCTGATGATAGCGTCCGGTGTGCAGTTGAATTTCCAGTAGTGTCATCTTGGGTAGGGCGTTCTCTCCGAGAGCGCCGTGGACGGCTCGGAGAGCCGTCCCTATTTGGGGAGGGATCACCTTGTAATCGAGCCGACACTCTTTTGCATCCGGATCGCCTTCCTTCGCCACTTCGGCGTGGTAATCGTCATGCGTCAGAAAGTGGCGCAGCGATCCTTCGCTCTGCGGCGGCGTACCGGAAACGACGGCGTGATAAATTTTGGCGAACTTGTGCGTCCGCATATCGGCGTTCAGACGCGACAGCGCTTTATCGGTGCAGGCGAAAAGAACAATGCCGCTGACCACCTGGTCGAGCCGGTGAACCGCGTGCAGAAACACATTGCCCGGCTTGCCTTTGACTTCCTTGATGTACGCCTTCGCTCGGTCTTCGAGATTGTCCTTGTCGGTTCCGCTCGGCTGCGTCAAAAGACCCGCCGGTTTATTCACCGCCAGCATTTGGTTGTCGTGATAAAGCACATCAAGATTCATGCGCGGATAGTGGAGAAGAACCGGCAGTCTGCCAAGCTTACACACCTATGTTTTGAAATGTGGAAGAGGCTTCCAGCCTCTGGCCAGCGGCAGGGATGCCGCTTCCACTTTTTTTATCGGCGTCTTTGTTTCCGGCGGGCGTCGGCGACATACCACTGTTCGACCTTCTCCCTCGCCCACGGTGTTTTACGCAGAAACGTCAGGCTCGACTTGATCGACGGATCGATCTTGAAGCAGCGGATTCGAATACGCTCGCCCATCTCCTCCCAGCCGTGATCCTCCACCAGCTGATTGAGCATCATCTCCAGCGTAACGCCGTGTAGCAGATTCCATGGTTGTTCAGATGGTGAGGTCATGTTGGGTGTCCTTGTTTATGATTTGGGCGGTTGGCCTCGGCGGATGGGTCATGGTTGTCTTCTGGGAGCGCGAGGCTCCGTACTCGCGGTTTGGAAAGCTTCGCGGGTGAGGAGCCCCGCGTTCCCGGAGTGTGCGCTACTCCATGGCCATTGTTCGGGGTGCGCCACGAGGCCGGCCTTTACAGGATTGTTGTGGATATAGTCGATGGCGCTGGCAAAGTGATTCTCATCGCGTATGAATCGATCCCAAAATTCGGGGTGCCAGACATGGGGCAGAGGCTTTTCCGGTTGGCGGACGAGCTTTCCAATCGCGTTGGCGGTGAACGTCTTCCATGCTGCGACCACAGCATTCATGTTCCAACCTTGCAGGGTCTGGAAGAGCGCATGAACATGGTTGGGCATCACGACCCATGCGATCATGCGGTAGCGTTCGCCGTCGAAATGAAGGAGAGCCTCCTGAACGATCCTCGCGCAATCCGGTCGCCGCAGCCAACAGGCACCATGCCCGGCATCAACGAGAGTCTCAAGGCGACAGCGCTTTTCGATCTCCCGCCTATCTGGATCCGTGTTCTGCAATTCTGTCAGGAGACGTTCGACCGTTTCCTTCGGGAGGCTGTCGGCCAGATGGAATGTGACGTGTTGGATCACATCATTGGAGTCGAAGTGCGGTATATATCCGCGCGAATGCCATCCGCGAGGCTCCGCACTTGCGGGGAGGATAGATTCGCGGGTGCGGAGCCCCGCGTTCCCGGCAATGATACTCATTTTCATTCCTTCTTTTGAGCACTGGAAATCCACCGCGCAAAAGCACCGCTCGGCAAAGGCATAACGCCGGGTTTGCCGGTGAGGGTCATTTCGCCGCAGTCGGTGGTGCCATTTAAATCCTTGAGCCATTGCGTGAGCAGGTTTTGTAGAATCATGGGCGAGTATTCCGGCGTGTGGCAGCTCAAGAGCAGGAACGACGAATTGTCCGACAGCAGGTCGCGGCAGAGGCTGAGCAGTTCGGGCAGGGCTTCCTGAATTTTGAAGACCTCGCCTTTTTTGCCGCGCCCGAAGGAGGGCGGGTCGAGGATGATGCCGTCGTAGCGCCGTTCGCGTTTGACTTCGCGGC
>CAZSSI010000117.1:0-4708 GCA_964609345.1 uncultured Verrucomicrobiota bacterium
AAGTAAATCATGGCAATAAACCCGGATTTCAATCGCTTACCTTTTGTAAAAAAACAGCCTGACCAAACGAATGGTCGCCGGACTTTCCCGATGCCCCTTTGCGAAAAAACGTCAAAAGAGAAACCCATGAAAAAAGTAATGATCGGTGCAGTTCAATGCCCATCAACATCATCAGCCGCTTTAACCGGGGGTCCAAATCCTTAAGTCTGCCTCTGACATCTCAAAGATGCATCGCTACCGTTGAAGAAAGTCCGAAAGCCCAGCGGCGGGATGATGATAACGGTGTTGCTTTTCAGAACGACCGCACTGCACCGCCTTTTGCGGGCACCAGTGGAAACAGGCATAGCACTGTTCACAATGTCCAAGCCACTTCGGCTTACCGTCGATCATTTCGATGTCCTTCACCGGACAAACCTGCGCGCAAATTCCGCATCCATTGCACTTTTTATCGGCGCGGAAAGAACGGTCGGCGCGCGCCGCCCTCTTTTGGAATACAGGAAACATCATCCGGCTGACGATCTTCCAAACCGCCTTGGTTTTTTCATACCGTCCGCACGGCGACTGCTGAAGCTCCGCGGCAATTTTATTAATCCGTTCAGCCGCAGCGGCGTTGACCGTCTGCTGTTTTTCCGGCGCGGGCGCGCCGCCGAACGGCGGATAGTTCTCCGGCATCTTGACACCCCAGCTGGCGTCCAGATCAAGGCCGCGCTTCTGCAACAGTCGTCGCAGAACCGTCAGCGTCCCGCCCGGACTACCGGCATAAGTGATTACCGAAAAAATATACGAATCCGGCGAGGCGTTGAGTTTTGCGACAAACCGCGCCACCAGCGCAGGCGGACAGAAAGCGTACACTGGGAACACCAGTCCGATCCGTTCCGCAGACGGTGGCGGCTTCCGGAGCGCTTTCGCCATCGGAATTAGCTCAGCATCACCGCACTGTTTCGCCAGTTCTTTGGCGACCGCCAGCGAGTTTCCCGTTCCAGAGAACCAGTAGATGACGGTTTTCATGCTCAGCCTTTCATCAGTTTTTTGACGGCAGAATCTATTACACGGCGTTCTTCGCGGACGGTTTCGGTGACAGCAGCCGCGCGGTCTTTGAGCAAATCCCAATCTATGCCGAGCGGCGCTCCGAGGTGCGTTTTCTGCATGATGGCTTTAACTGGATCGATATTCGCCAGTTCGCCGAGGTTTTCTTTGACGTGATGGTAGGCGTCGCGGAACGGCATACCCTGCCCGACCAGTTCCAGCGCGCGGTCGGTGGCGAACACATCCGGCGTGAATCCGGCCAGCAGTTTGTCTTTGTTCACGCGAATCGCCTGAATGAACGGCGACAAAACGCGCAAACAGGCGCGGGTCATGGCGATTCCTTCCATGAAAGGTTCCTTGGCATCCTGCAAGTCGCGGTTGTAACCGCCGGGAGATCCTTTGATCAGATCATAGACCGCCTGTTCGCAGGCTTTGACGCGGCTGGCGCGGGCACGCACCAGTTCGATCACGTCCGGATTTTTCTTCTGCGGCATAATGCTGCTTCCGGTCGTGAGTTCATCCGGAAGCGTGAAGTACCCGAACTCCGGCATGGTGAACAGCATTAAATCCTGCGCCATGCGCGACAGTGACAGCATCACCTGACTCATCGCGCCGAGCACGATCGATTCGAGTTTCCCGCGTCCGTTATTGGCATAAAGCACCGTGTGCGACGGACGGCTGAAGCCGAGCAGATCGGCGGTCAGCTCGCGGTCGATGGCGAGCGGTACGCCGTAGCTGGCGGCAGAACCGAGCGGACACTGGTCGTTCAGTTCAAAGGCGTTGACCAGTAACGCGCAATCGTCGAGCAGGCTTTCGGCGTGCGCGGCGGCCCACAGACCGACCGATGACGGCATCCCCGGCTGCATGTGGGTTCTGCCGACCATGGGAACTTTTTCATTTTTCTTGGCGAAGGCCAGCAGTGCGGAAATCAGCGCGGCGGCTTCGTCAAGTGTGCCGAGAATTTCTTCGCGGGCGTAGAGGCGCAGATCAACTGCCACCTGATCGTTACGGCTGCGGCAGGTATGAACCTTCTTGCCGAGATCGCCCAGCTTTTCGGTCAGCGTCCGCTCGACCGCCAGATGAACATCCTGATCGGCGAGACGGATTTTAAATTTACCGGCCTCGGCCAAAGCCATAATCGCCTTCAGCTCCTTGATCACCTTCTTGCGCTCGGCTTCGGTGATAATCGCGGGCTTCACCTTCATCTTCGAAAGCATCGTCACGTGCGCGGCAGTACCGATGCAGTCGGCGGCAATCAAGTTGATGTCGAGCTCGACATCGCGTCCCGCCGTAAATGCCAGCACTTCCTCATTAATCGTCCCAACTGTCGTCTTATGTGTAGCCATGATCGTCATTCCTTTATTCTTCCGGTGCTTTCGAGAATCAGTGTAACCGGACCATGATTGATGAGGCTGACTTCCATTTCGGCCTGGAAGATGCCGATTTCAACGCGCGGGCCGAGTTCGCGGAGCTGTTTGACATATTCTTCGTAGAGCTTCAAGCCTTTCTCCGGTGGGGCGGCTTCGATGTAGCTGGGGCGGTTGCCCTTTTTGCAGTCGCCGTAGAGAGTGAACTGGCTGACCGCCAGAATCCCGCCGCCGGTATCGCGGACGGAGCGGTTCATGACGCCGTCGGCATCGTCAAAGATGCGCAGGTTGACGGTTTTCTTGGCGAGGAAGGCCGCATCGGCGGCGGTATCGTCGTGTGACACACCGACTAAAACGAGAAGGCCGCTTCCGATGTCGCCGACGGTTTTGTCGTCAACTTTTACGGACGCGGCCTTCACGCGCTGGACAACCAGCCGCATGGGCTTACTCGGTGGCGTGCGAAACGCGGAATGTCGGCAGGCGGTTGAGCGCGGCGGCCAGTTCGTAGCGGCGCGGACGGGCCAGATCGCCGCGCAGGTCGCGGGAAATGGTTCCGAGGCCTTCACTGCTGAGGTCGCGGTCGATCATGTCGAGCATTTCGCGCAGCGGGTAGCCTTCCTGCATGTAGCGCAGTTTGGCGTAGTAAAGAAGCAGTCCGAGGGTGAGCGTCTGGCTCTTGTCGGCGATCTGCGGAACGCCGTCGAGTTCGATGACAGAACGTCCGAACTGAATGGCGTTGAGGTCGATCGCTTCGATGACGACATCTTTTCTTCCGACGGCGGCGTCGATACTGCTCGGCATAATCCAGCGCGAGCGGCCCAGCATCGGGCCGAGGTTGACAGCAGGTGCTTCCGGCGGAACGGCCAGATTGAGCGCTTTGGCCTCTTCGGTGATGTTGGTGACCTGGAAGTCTTCAACTTTGAGGATGGTGTCGGCGACGGGAATATATTCGGCGACAAGGTTTTCGCCGCCGATGATGATCGAGACACCGAGTTCGTCCACCATCTGGCGGGCGCGCTGTGCCAGTGAGGAGCGCGGCGTGGCGCCGAGCAGTCCGGCGACGCGGGCATCGGTGGTGAGAAACGCGGGCGCGGAGCTGTTTTCGTCAACGATCAGCACGCGGGCACCGACTTCGAGTGCTTCGATGGTGGCGGCGGCTTGCGAGATAAACGAGTCGGCCGAGCGGGTGCTGAACGAGGCCGGGTTGCTGATTTCGGATTCGGCAAGGAACGGCGTGATATTGACTTCCTGCACGCTGCGGCCGCGTTCTGCGGCAATCTGAACCGCATCGGAAACGGTGATGACCGTTTCGCGGCCGTCGCCGGGAATGTGATTGAATACACCGGCGGCAATGGCCGCCATAAAATCTTTCCGGCCGTTGGCGGCGTCGCCGAGAACGACAGTCAGACCGGCAGGAATGCCGAGGCCGATAATTTTTCCGGCATTCGGAACATCGATTTCGGTCTGTGCCGCTTCGGAAACTTCAAAAGGGGCAATGGAATCATAATCCGGCAGGTCGCTATCCCGTTCGCGGGCCAGCAGAGAACCTTCGCCGACGAAGCTGACAAGGCCGAGCGTGGCAAGCGTCTGGCGAATGCGGTCGGCATCTTCCATGCCGCAGACGAATTCTTCGACTTCCTCGAGATCGAGGTTGCAGCAGAAAATGCCGTTACTGACCACTTCAGGCAGGTCTTCGAAAAACACTCTGCGGGCCATTTCTGCGTCAACCAGACGTTCGCCGGAGGCATAAACTTTGTAGGGCAGTGCGATGCGGACGCGGGCGTCGATGTATTCTTTGCTGACGAATACCGAGGTGCGCGGCAGAATTTTCTGTCCGGGTTCGGCAATGATGATGTTGCGGCGGGCCCAGCCGCTTTCGTTAAACTGAGCGATGTGTCCGGCAACGGAGCAAAGATGACGGGTGATGTAGTCTTCCAGCGCGGTGCGGCGGACGGGCGAGTCGTAGAGATGGCCCGGCAGTTCGGCAATGGATTGAGGAACGCGGATGTTGAATACCGGAATTTCACCGTCGGCGGCGGTTTCGAGCTTGGTGAATTTGATCACATAGCGGGCAAAGTCAAAGTCGCCGAGCAACCGTTCGTATTCGGCAAAAGGCTTTCCGTCGATTTCGGCGAGCAGGTTGTAAAACTCTTTTCTGTCTTTCATAGCGAAGCTTCCCCGTTTTGGTGGTTAACCGTCTCCATCTGCAAAATGAGTCGGGATAGTAGGATTGCCTCCCCGCCGCTGTCAAACCATTCTGCCCTGCTATTACTTTACTAATAAAGGCGTTGGGCTATCATCCGCCGCATGAATGA
>CAZSSI010000118.1:0-4604 GCA_964609345.1 uncultured Verrucomicrobiota bacterium
TTACGGTTCCAGATCAGCCAAAGCCCTGCCAGCGGCAGAGCAATTCCTGCGGAAAGCCGCGTACAGGCCGCCAGTGCCAGCAGGAACCCGCCCCAAAATGCCGCGCCGGCTCCGCGACGGCCGTTTGTGTAGCTGAGCGCGACGAACCCGGCCGTCAGGAAGAAAGCACAGAGCGCATAGGTTTTTACAATCACCGTAAAATAACTTTGATAGACATTCACACCGACCAGAATAAAGGCACACAGCGCGGCGGCTTTCCGGTGTTTAGGAGAAACGGAGCGCGCAGCCAGCCATGCCGCACAACCGGCGGCAGCCAAGCCGAACAGCGCAGTAATCAGCCGTCCGCCTTCGACACCCAGTTTTTCAACGATAGGAAAAAGCACCCCGTAGACGTACGGAAGTGCAGAACCCTGTGTGAACATGAAGTCGCGGTAGAGAACATGCCCCTGAGTAATCTGCTTCGCGGCGTAAAGGTACCAGCCTTCGTCCTGATTTAAGTTACCCAAAAAAAGATTGGCCGTGCTTAGCAGGATGCTCAGCCCGACCGCGAGAACGGTGATGGAAACCCATGTAGCTCGTTTCATAATGAAAACGATACTGCCCTGCCGCAAATCGTTTTCCGAATCTTTTTTTTCCAAACCGTTGAGAAATTTACGCCAAAACGATCAGAATTACTCCGGCAAGGATACCGGCCAGCACCCAGCCCTTGCGCCGCCGGCTAACATCGCCGAACAGCGCCACGCCGACCGCGAAGGAAACCACCACGCTGCTGCGCCGCAGTAGAGAAAGGATGACAATCAGTGCATCGGGGTTTTTGACGGCGTTAAAATAGACGAAATCGGCAGAAATCATTAGCAGTCCGATGAGCACGATGCTCCATCGCCATTCAAACGGCGTGTACTTCTTGCGCTTCGGCCACCAAACGCAGGCGGTAAAAGGCCCAAGTAGTGCCACATTGTAGAAGGCGAACCAGAACTGGACGAGCATCGGCGTGTAGCCGAGTTTCTGGATAAGGTATTTATCGTATAACCCGCTGACGCTGCCGATCAGAGTCGCTACAAAGATAAACAGAATCCACTTGCTGCGGTGAAAAACCACGCCCTCTTTCCGGCCGATTAGCGAAAAGGCGTAGTAGCAACAGAAAATCACAGCTATACCGGCCCATTGCATCGGTAGCGGACGCTCATGGAAAAGCAATACCGCTCCGATCAGCGTCCACATCGGATCCGAGGCGCGAATCGGCGAAAAAATGGAGATCGGCAGGTGTTTCATCGCAAAATAGGCCAGCACCCATGAAGTGGAAACAATCCCCGCCTTAAGCAGGATATGCAGATGTTCGGACAGCGTGGCGACCGGAACATAACAGTGAATCTGCTGCATAAGCTCCGGCGCAAGCCGGGAGGCCGTCAGAAAAAACGGCATCGGCAGAAACCCGGCGACCGTGGAAAGGAACAGTACCGGAAGAACGGCGTTATGATTCAGCGCATGCTTTTTGCAAACGTCGTAAAGACCCAAAAGTACAGCTGAAATCAGTCCGAGGTATATCCACATAACAGATCCATAATTCATTAAAAAAAGAAACCGGATATCGTACGGATTCCAATCCGGCGCACAAGACGAAACCGGACGGCCTGTTCCTTTCACTAATTTTTCATTTCTTTCCCGTTGCACTCCGACAGTAAGACCTTATAGTCCGAATTTAATGAATGCACCCAGCGGCATGGATATGAGTGTTCTGATGGATGCGGTCTGCCAGAATCAGGAACTCGCAGCAGGACTGATGAAGCTTTTCTTCGAGCTGACCGGTCAGGAACAAGCGCGCCTTGCCGATGTTATCGCAGAAGGAAACTCCGCATCCGCATCCGCTGTCGCCCACAAAATTGCCGGATCCTGCGCGTCCTGCGGAATGTGCGGACTGGCAGCCCGCTTCCGCGAGCTGGAACATCTCTGCAAAACAGCTATTCCGGGAGATGTCAACGAGCGGCTGCAGACCATTGACCGTGAAATGCAGGAAGTCCGCCGCGGTCTGGAAATGTACTTTGACTGTTCATTCGCGCCATGAAATCGATTCTATTAATTGACGATGACCAGTTCGTAACCACGCTCTACAAGGCCAAACTGCAGAGTGAAGGGTTCACCGCAGACGCTGCGCACAGCGGAAAAGAGGCGCTTGAAAAACTCGGGCAAAACCGCCCTGACGCAATCGTTCTCGATCTAAACATGCCCGGCATCTCCGGCGTAGAGTTGCTCAAAGCGATCCGTGACGTTCCGCTCTGGCGACATATTCCTGTGATCGTTTTTTCCAGCGGATACATCCGGACTCTGGTTGACGAAGCCACCAAGCTGGGTGTTTATAAATTTTTCGCCAAATCGCAGTGTCCGCCCAAGATGCTGATTTCTGAAATCAAAGAGCTCCTGAGCCGGGAACCCACCATCGCGTCCTTTCTGGCCGCCGACGCTGCGGCCATACCTGAAAACCTGACCGTCGACGATCTTCCCACACTGCTGGCAATGTTCATCTCTTCAGAAGAACCCGCCACGCTGCACGGCGTGCTGCAAAAAATCTACAAAGCCTCCCGTCCGCATGTCACCAGAGCGCTGGAAGTGACCGACGGCACAGTACAAGGACAACTGGGTCGCGTACTCGAAAAACTGATCGAAGACCTCTACGCCCACCCCGAACACGTCACTGAATCAACCAAACACACACTGGCAGCCGGGCTCCAGAAACTGGTTCGGGTTGAGGAAGAAAAATCCAAGCCGGCACTGGAATCCGAAATGGCGTTAAAAGGCCTTCTGCGGTCGCTCGAAGAATAATCAGCCAGCCTGAAGTTCTTCAATCTCCGCCCAGCGCGCGAAGGCGGACTCCATTTCAACCGACACCGCGGCGGCGCGTTCCGTAACACTTTTAATCTCGTCCGCCGAACGACGGTAAAAGTCCGGCGCGTTCAATTTCTGATTCAGTTCGGCCAGTTCCGCCTCAAGCTGTTCGATTTTTTTTGGCAGATTCTTCAAATCCTCACGCTCTTTATTCGACAGCTTGCGCTTCTGCGGCTTCTTCGGCTCTTCGGTCTTCCTTGGCGCGGCGGAGTCTTTGGCGGAGACGGCTGACCGTTGCTGAAGCCAGTCATCGTAGCCGCCGACGTACTCGGTAATTTGTCCGTCGCCTTCGAATACCAGCGTTTCTGTCACCACATTATTGATGAAGGCGCGGTCGTGACTGACGAGCAGAACAGTGCCCTGATATTCCACCAACAGTTCTTCAAGCAGGTCGAGCGTTTCGACGTCGAGATCGTTAGTCGGCTCGTCAAGCACCAGCACGTTGGAAGACTGGGCAAAAATTTTCGCCAGCATCAGCCGGTTCCGTTCGCCGCCGGACAGCGAGCCGACCGGCTGGCGGGCGTCGGCGGGAGAAAATAGAAAGTTTTGCAGATAGCCGATCACATGCTGCCGTCCGGTGCTAGTATTCACATATTCATTGTCGCCGCAAAGATTCCATTTCACGCTTTTCGTTTCGTCGAGCGCGATGCGGTGCTGGTCGAAATAAGCAACTTCCAACTTCGTGCCGTGCTTGATCTCGCCCTGTCGCGGAGCAAGCTGACCCAGTAAGGCGTTGAGCAGCGTCGATTTCCCGCACCCGTTCGGGCCGATGATACCGACGCGGTCGCCGCGCAGAATTTCGACGGAAAAGTCGCTGATGATATCCGGCCCGCCGTAGCCACAGGAAATATTTTTGGCGGTGATCACCTTGCGCCCGGACATCTCCGCTTCGTTCAGCTGGAGCTTAACCGTTCCGGTGCGCTCGCGCCGCTGACCGCGTTCTTTCCGCAGTTTTTCCAGCTCACGAACACGACCTTCGTTGCGGGTGCGGCGGGCCTTGATCCCCTTGCGTATCCAGACTTCTTCCTGCGCCAGCTTACGGTCAAATTCGGCCCACTGCGTTTCTTCGGCTTCGAGCAACGCCTGACGCCGGGCCAAATAGGTCTCGTAGTTGCACGCCCAACTGGTCAGATTTCCGCGATCGAGCTCAACAATCCGCGTCGCCAGTTTTTTCAAAAAGACGCGGTCGTGGGTGACAAACAGCACGGTACCGCGCCAGCGCAGCAGAAAATTTTCCAGCCACTGGATAGACTCAATATCGAGATGGTTGGTCGGCTCGTCGAGAATCAGTAGATCGGGCTCATTCACCAGCGCTTTGGCCAGCAGAGCGCGGCGGCGCATTCCGCCGGAGAGCGCCGAAAATTCCTGCTCCGGATCGAGGCCTAGAAGCGAAATCGCTTTCTCCACCGGATGGTCCAGCGCGTGCTCGTGGTTCCAGTCGCTGGAAACCAGATCATAGACCGTCCCCTGAATATTCTGCGGAACCGTCTGTTGAAGCCGTGCAATCTTCACGTCGCGCGAACGGACAATTTCGCCTTTGTCTGGCTCCAGCTCGCTGCTGACAATTTTCAGCAAGGTGGACTTGCCCTGCCCGTTACGACCGAGCAAGCAAATGCGCTCGCCCGGCTCGATTTGAAGCGTTATGCCGTCGAGCAGTTTCGGTCCGCCGAACGCAATATGAAGATTCTGTAAACTGAGTAATGCCATAAGAGGCGGAGAAGGTA
>CAZSSI010000119.1:0-1336 GCA_964609345.1 uncultured Verrucomicrobiota bacterium
GCTGTTTTCATGGCCGCAGACTCTGCCCGATTTCCAATGTCTTGGAAACATTTCTTCCAAGGTTTGGAAATTGACCACTTTGGATTGGTGGTCTACTCTCTGCGCCTTTGGGAACCAACGCATTATCAAGGGGTTTTAACATGGCGAATACAGTTTTGATCGGCGCTCAGTGGGGCGATGAAGGTAAAGGCAAAGTCATTGACGTTTTGACCGCAAACGCGGACTGGGTCGTCCGTTATCAGGGCGGCAATAACGCCGGTCATACGGTGGAAATCGGCGACCAGAAGTATGTCCTGCATCTGGCACCGTCCGGCATTCTCCGCCCCGGCGTGAAGTGCGTAATCGGCAACGGTCTGGTGGTCGATCCGCTCGGTCTGACCGAAGAACTTCAGGATTTGGAAAAGCGCGGCATTGATTTCCGCGACCGGCTGTTTGTTAGTGACCGTGCCCACCTGGTGATTCAGTACCACAAGGAGCTGGACGGCGCGAAGGAAGCCAAGCTGGCGACCGGCAAGAAGATCGGCACGACCAAGCGCGGCATCGGCCCGGCTTATTCCGATAAAGCCGACCGCACCGGCCTGCGGATGGGTGATGTGCTCGAAAAGGATTTCGAATCCATGCTGCGCGAACGTATCGCGGCGAAAAATGCGATGCTGGCCGTGCTCGGTGCGGCTCCGCTGAATGCTGACGAGCTGGTCGCCAAGTATCGCGTGGCGTTTGACTACCTCAAACCGTTCATCTGCGATCCGGTTCCGATGCTCAACGCCGCTGTACGCGACCCGAAGACGAATGTCATTTTTGAAGGCGCACAGGGTGTCATGCTCGACATTGATTTCGGCACCTACCCCTTTGTCACTTCGTCATCTACCGGCGCGGGCGGTGTCGCCACCGGCGCAGGCGTTCCGCCGCACTGCATTAATGACGTGATTGGCATTGTTAAAGCCTACACGACTCGCGTCGGCGAAGGACCGTTTCCGACGGAACTGCTCGACGCCGACGGCGAAGAACTGCGTAAAGTCGGCCGCGAATTCGGCGCGACGACCGGTCGGCCGCGCCGCTGCGGCTGGTTCGATGCTGTGGTTGCGCGCTATTCCGCCATGCTTTGCGGCATTGACCGCTGGGCGCTGATGAAAATGGACGTACTCGACGGATTCGAAACGATCAAAGTCTGCGTTGCCTATGAATGCGACGGTGAGCGGGTCGAAACCGTTCCGGCCAGCATCAGCAAACTGTCACGCTGTAAGCCGGTCTATGAAGAGTTCAAAGGCTGGAATTGCTCGACCCGCGATGCCACCACCTTTGAAGAACTGCCGAAACAGGCACAGAAATATGTCCG
>CAZSSI010000119.1:1436-4532 GCA_964609345.1 uncultured Verrucomicrobiota bacterium
ATGGACGGCAACGGGCGCTGGGCGAAGCAGCGTGGTCTGCCGCGAATCAAAGGTCACGAGCAGGGCGCCGAGTCGGTGCGCGCGGTGCTCCGTGCGGCGCGGCAGGCAGGCGTGAAATTTTTGACGCTGTACGCGTTCAGCACCGAAAACTGGATTCGTCCGAAGGATGAAGTGGACGGACTGATGAATCTGCTGGCGGTTTTCATGGATCGCTATGAAGGTGAGATTCTGAAAAATAAAATCCGTCTGCGGGTGATGGGACAGATTGAACGGTTGCCGGAGAAAGTGCAGAAGAAGCTTTCGAAGCTGATGGAAAAGTCGGTGAAGGATTATGAATATACGCTGATCATTGCGCTGAGCTACGGAAGCCGTCTGGAAATTGCTGAAGCGGCTAAAGCGATTGCACGCAAAGCCGCCGCCGGCGAACTCGATCCGGAAACAGTGAATGAGGAAACGGTGGCGAAGCATCTCTATCTTCCGGACGTGCCTGATCCGGAACTGATGATCCGCACCAGCGGCGAATTGCGGTTGAGCAATTTTCTGCTCTGGCAGCTTTCCTATGCCGAGCTGTATGTGACGGATATTTTCTGGCCCGACTTCCGTGAGCCGGAGTTTTTTAAGGCGCTGGAAGCATTTAATCAGCGCGGTCGCCGCTATGGCGGAGTGACGACGAAATAGGAGAACATATGGACAAAAAACGGATTTTAATTGGGCTGGTGATCGCCTTGGTTCTTTCGGGCGCGGTTCTGCTGGTTCCGGCCGGAAATATTGCCGTGCTGCTGGGCCTGATGCTTGTCTGCGGGTTGGCAATGCGCGAAGTGTATGCGTTAATGGAACGCGGAGACCTGACCGCTTCCAAGAAGATGGGAACGACTTGCGGGCTTGTTTTTATCGCTATGACCTGGATGGTCGCTAAGTACGGCTTTTCTGATGATGTGCTGTGGTCGCTACTGTTAATCATTCTGATGATTATTTTCTTCCGGCTGTTTGGTTATACCGATGCACGGCAGGCGCTACGCAATGCGATGGGCACGCTGTTCGGTTTTCTGTATGTGGCTTTTTTCTGGAGTTTTTTTGTGCGCCTTTACATGGCAGATAATCTGGCGGAGCCGACGAAGGTTGCGTTCTACCTGCTGTTGGCCGTCAAATGGGGCGATGCTGGCGCGTACTTCATCGGCTCGCGTTTTGGGAAACACAAACTGTTCCCGCGTATCTCGCCGAAGAAAAGCTGGGAAGGCCTTTTCGGCGGAATTCTTTTCTCTTGCGTGATCGGCGTGCTCTGGTGTCGCTGTACCGGTAATATGCTTGGACAGCATTCATTTCCGCTTTATCAGGCGCTGATTCTCGGCGTTCTATTGCCGATCATCGGAACCATGGGCGACCTCGTCGAATCGATATTTAAACGGGCCGTGGATATCAAAGACTCCGGCGCGATTGCGCACGGCATGGGCGGTATGCTCGACATGATCGACAGTCTGCTGTTTACTGCGCCGTTCATGTACATCTACATCAAATTTTTCCTGTGCTAGAAAGGCGGACGTTTCCTCATGCTTGAAATGCTTCTTACCGGTTGGACTGTTTTTTACACCGTTTTCGCGGCGCTATTCCTTTTCGGCGTCACCGTTTTTGTTCACGAATTCGGCCACTTCATTGTGGCACGCCGTTGCGGACTGGTCGTTAAAACGTTTTCAATCGGCTTTGGCCGCGCCATCGTTCAGTGGGAGAAGGACGGCATTATTTACAAAATCGGCTGGATCCCGTTCGGCGGTTACGTTTCGCTTCCGCAACTCGATCCGGAAGGGATGGAAAAAATTCAAGGCGATGCTTCGGCTGAAAACTATCCGGAGATTTCGCCGTGGAAAAAAATCGCCGTCGCCGTTTCCGGTCCTCTCGGAAATATCGCCCTAGCGGTTCTGCTGGCGCTCGCCATCTGGCTGATTCCCGGCAACGACGCAGGCACACAAATCCGCCCGATTATTGGGAGCATTGAAACCAACAGCGCCGCCTATGCCGCCGGTCTGCGCCAAGGCGATGAGATTACCACAATTAACGGTGCCACTATCAAAAACTGGTATGACTTCACCGTTGAAGCGCTGCTCAAAAACAGCGACACCGTCGCGCTCGACCTCCGCAACGCTGGTGTTGAACGACATTTGGATATTCCGGTGGTCAAAGGCGACGATGGTGTGCGGATAATCGAAGGCATTGAGCCCGCTATTCCGTGTCTTTTCGGTTCGGTAACCAAAGATAGTCCGGCTGATCGTGCCGGAATAAAAAGCGGCGATATGGCGCTGGAATTTAACGGCGTTGCCATTTTGGGCTGGGAGCATTTCACCGAACTGGTTCAAGCAACTAAGCCCGGAATTCCGGCGGCACTCGCCGTCGAACGCAAAGGTGAAACGCTCGCACTTTCAATTGTTCCCGAATACAACGAGCAATATAAGCGCATCATGGTTGGCGTGCAGCTTGGCGGCAGCGGCCTGCCGTGGATGCTCTATCGCAATCCGGTTGATCAGATCAAATATGATGCGCTCGCCATTGTCCGTGTGCTCAAAGCCCTCGTTACACCGGCGGAAGCCAAGCAGGCGGCTGGCGGCCTCGGCGGGCCGATTGCCATTTTCACCATGCTCACCATGTCGATCAAAATGGGCCTCGTGAATACACTTGGACTGATCCGCTTCCTCAACATCAATCTGGCCGTATTGAATCTGCTGCCGATTCCGGTGCTCGACGGTGGGCATATTGTTTTCTCGCTTTGGCACGGCATCACCCGCCGCAAAGTGAATGTGAAAATCCAGACGGCTCTGGTCAATTTCTTCGCCGTTCTGCTGATCGGTGCGATACTGATCATCTCTTTCAACGACATCGACCGTAAATTTCAGGTCAAAAAGTTTTTCGGCAGACTGTCGGGGCAGACGGAACAAGTAAAAGAGAAGTAATGGATCGGTTCCATAAGCGGACGTTTCTCAGCGGATTGCCGCCTCTGCGGGCTGTCGGCCTGCTGGTGCTGATGGGCTTTGCACTGTTTGTTTCGTTCCGGATTTTTACACCGCCGGTAAAAACGGTGCAGATTTTGTCCGCGCCCGACGGAAGCCG